>JAQUSR010000135.1 GCA_028710155.1 Bacteroidales bacterium
ACTATCTTTGGTGGCTCAAGCTTCCTATAATAAAAAAGAGATCAATATCGATTTAGCTCGAAAAATGATCGACAAATTTGTCATCAATACTTCCAAAGAGGTAAGTATCGATTATATTCAAAAAGTGGTATGCGACTATTTTAACATTAATATTGATTTACTCAATTCAACAAAGCGTCAGCGTCCGATAGTTCAAGCACGACAATTAGTGATGTATTTTGCAAAAGAATATACCAAATCATCGTTGGCGAATATTGGCAATTATTGCGGTCAACGCGATCATGCCACTGTTTTACATGCCCTGCGAACAGTGAACAATTTACGTGAAACAGATAAACAATTTTGTGGTTATTTTAATGATTTGGAAAAAAAGATAAAAATGAGATAAATGACTGCGCTTTTTTAGATGATGATTCATCTGTTATTAATTAAAAACATGATGCCTATTACAACTGAACATTTTCTACTTGTTGGCTCTATCCTTTTGTTTGTCAGCTTAATAGCAGGAAAAACGGGTTATAAATTCGGCGTTCCAACTTTATTATTATTTCTTATTGTCGGTATGTTTGCCGGCACCGATGGCTTGGGTTTGCAATTCGATAGTCCGTTTATAGCTCAAGCCATTGGTGTATTTGCATTAGTCATCATCTTGTTCTCCGGTGGTATGGATACCAAAATCCAAGATATCAAACCTGTGATGGGAGAAGGTATTATTTTAGCCACTTTGGGCGTTTTGCTTACCTCTGCCATCACAGGTTTTTTTATTTATGAAGCTGCCAAATGGTTTTTTCCTGAAACAAAATTTACACTACTTGAAGCTCTATTATTGGCTTCGGTGATGTCATCAACAGATTCAGCATCAGTTTTTTCCATTCTTAGATCTAAAGGAATACATCTCAAAGAACGCTTGCGTCCCCTGCTCGAATTGGAAAGCGGAAGCAATGATCCCATGGCTTTTATGTTAACCATTACACTGATTCAAGTGATTCAAATGTCGGGTATGGAAGGCGGATACGGAAAAATTATTTTGCTTTTTTTTCTACAAATTATAATTGGTGCCATTGCCGGAATCTTACTTGGAAAATTGTTTGTAAAAATCAATAATAAAATTGATTTACAAAACGATGCGTTGTATGTCGTATTAATGTTGGCAAGTGCCTTTTTCATCTTTTCCTTTACCAGCGTTATTTATGGAAACGGTTATTTAGCAGTATATTTAGGCGGATTAATCATCGGTAACAAAAAATTTGTTCATAAACGGTCTATCAGCAAATTTTTCGATGGCTTAACACGGTTGTCGCAAATTCTTATGTTCTTGACACTTGGTCTTTTGGTCAATCCCCATGAGTTGATTGATGTTATCGGTATTGGGTTGTGTATCGGTTTTTTTATGATTTTGTTGTCACGTCCAATCTCAGTTTTTATTTCACTACTACCTTTTCGAAAGCTAAGTTTTAAGGCACGAACATACGTATCGTGGGTCGGCCTTCGGGGGGCTGTTCCTATTATTTTTGCCATGTATCCATGGATTTCAGGATTGGAGAACTCAAAATTGATTTTCAATATCGTTTTTTTTATAACTATTTTATCGCTTGTTATTCAAGGAACTACTGTCGGGAAAATGGCAGATTGGTTAGGTGTTTCCGATAAAACTGTTGAAAAAAATAAACAACGTAGCTTTGAAGAACAACTTCCGGATGCCAATGATTTAAATTCGAAAATGAGCGAAATAATTATTCAAAAAGATAATTTAAAATTTGGTAATCGTTTGATGGATATGCCTTTTTCGGAAGGTACATTAGCCATAATGTTAAAACGAAAAGAACAATATATCATTCCAAGCGGAAAAACTGAAATTCAAGTAGGCGATATTTTGATTTTTATCACTACCAATCAAAAAGAATTAGAAAAAACGCTTCAACAATTAGAAGTTAGTGAGGTGACAGAAATCGTGATTTAAACACTCACCAATTTTTTATTACGTAGTCAAATATTATTATTATGCTTCGATTAACATACAACCTATTTTTCATTTTTATAATTTTTTTGAGTCAAACGGCTGTAGCACAAAAAATTGTTTTCTCGCCGCAGTGGACGCCGCAAGCACAATTTGCCGGATATTATATGGCTCAAGAAAAAGGATTTTATCAAGAAGCCGGCTTAGATGTAGAAATAGTTCATCCTATTACTTCAGCATCCGAATCGGTCTATTCGCGATTGGTACATCACGAATCGGATATCATCATTTTGCACTTGATGCAGGCAGTGATGGAAAACACGCCTCAAAATGAATTGATCAACATTATGCAAACTTCACAAAACAATAGTCTGTTATTCGTCATGCAGCCGGAATATACCGATATTTCACAAATCGACCATCCGAAAGTAGCATGTTGGAAAAGCGGGTTTGGCGAGTTGGCCAAATGTATGGAGTTTTACAATAATTATAATTTTGATTGGATCTATTTTACGTCAGGAATTAATATTTTTATTTCGCGAGCAGTAGATGTCATTATTGCCATGGAATATAATGAGTATTTCCAACTGCTCAATTGTGGTCGAAAAATTTCAGAAAAAAATGTATTTCGATTTTCAGATAAAGTAGGCAATATTCCGGAAGATGGATTGTATTGTTTATCAAGTGTATATAAAGAAAGAAAAGCAGATTTTGATCTTTTTGTAAAAATGAGTATTAAAGGATGGGAATATGCGCGCACTCATCCTGAAGAGACGTTGGAAGTGGTGATTCAACGAATGAAAGCCGAAAATATTCCGTATAGCAGCATTCAACAACAATGGATGTTGGAAAAAATATTAAATGCACAAATTGATAAGGAACAAGGAAAAGCGACCTATCAATTACAAAAACAAGATTATCAATTAGTTCGAGATATTTTAGAAAAAACTGAACAACCTTTTTATCTGATCGATTTTTCGCAATTTTGTAACAATCATTAAATTGAAATTATGAAATTTTCTTTTTCTTATATTCAAAAATCATTCTCAGCCAAACTGAGCTTCTATATTTTGGGCGTTGTGGGATTCATTTTTATTTTATCGTTGTTGATGTTTTATCGTTATACCTACCGAGAAATTAAAAAAGATGTACATCAAGATGCCGAACAAATGTTGAAAATTACCAATCTTAGCATCGAACAAGTGTTGGGAGAAGTGGAAAAAATTCCGGAAAATCTGAAGACTTTCGTCATCAAAAAAGATATTTCAGAAGCCCAATTGTTTGAATTGACTAGAAAGGTGATTTGCAATAACAAAAATATTTATGGATGTGCCATTGCTTTTGAACCTTATCATTTTAGCGATACTCAATATTATTTTTCACCTTATACGTGCCGGTTTAGCGACTCATTGCTTAAAAGTATTCAATTGGGTAATAAAGACTACGATTATTTTCACATGGATTGGTATCAGATACCCAAATTATTGCACAATAGCTATTGGTCGGAACCCTATTTTGATGAAGGCGGCGGTCAAGATATGATGACTACTTATTCGGTGCCGATGTATGATTCATTGGGCGACTTTATCGGTATATTTACCGCCGATATTTCGTTAGGATGGCTCAACGAAATGGTAAGCAAAATGAAACCTTATGATAGTTCATATACCTTTGTCATTGGTCGCGGCGGCACTTATATTGTTTATCCTGAAAAAGAGCGAATCTTAAACGAATCAATTTTTTCGATTGCTAAGTTTGCTCAAGATACCATGTTTTCCCGCATTGGTCAACGAATGGTGGACCAAGAGAGTGGGTTCGAGGTTTTTGAAAATGATGGGGAAAAATCGCATGTGTTTTTTGCTCCGATTCCACGAATAGGATGGTCAATCGGCATGATTTGTTCTAATGAAGAAATTTTTGCAGAGTTGTACAACACTAGTAAAATTTTGATTTTTGTCGGAGTGGCGGGGGTGTTGTTGATTTTTTTTTTTTCGCTCAGAATTATCAAAAACATCACCGATCCATTAAAATATTTCTCTCTTGCAGCCAAAGAAATTGCACACGGAAAATTTGATGAACCGTTGCCGACCATAAAATCGAAAGATGAAATGTTAGAATTGCGCAATTCGTTTGAATATCTTCAAACAAAGATTGTTAAATATATCGCTGACTTACAAGTTGCCACATCGGAAAAAGCACGTATCGAGAGCGAATTGCACATTGCACGCGACATTCAAATGGGTATGGTTCCCAAACTCTTTCCTCCTTATCCGGATAGAAAAGATGTGGATATTTTTGCCACTTTGACACCGGCAAGAGAGGTCGGCGGCGATCTATTTGATTTTTTCATCAGTAATGAAAAACTATACTTTGCTATCGGTGATGTTTCCGGAAAAGGGGTGCCGGCATCGTTGTTGATGGCGGTAACACATAGCTTATTTCGTTCTATTACGTTGTATCAATCGTCTCCTGAAATTATTAATTTTCAATTAAATAATGCTATTTCAGAAAACAACGATTCAAATATGTTTGTTACATTTTTTGCGGGTGTTTTAGATTTACAAACCGGAATATTATCGTATAGCAATGCAGGACATAATCCGCCGGCTTTCATAACACCTGATGGACAAGTGAATTTTATGTCTGTTCAAGCAAATATTCCTATCGGTGTTATGGATGAATTTACTTTTTCGTTGCAACAGATGACTTTGGAAAAAGGAACAACTTTGTTCTTTTATACAGATGGTGTTACCGAAGCCGAAAATATCAATCAAGAATTGTTTGGCGATCAACGGTTGTTGACTGCGTTGCAAACGAAATTTGCACAAGACCCCAAACAATTAATTTCAGAAATAGAGCAACATATTCATCATCACGTTAAAGATAACGAACAATCAGACGATTTGACCATGATGGCAATTGTTTATCGCGGATGGCAAAACGATACTAATATTTCGTAGATTGATAATTTTTTCATTTTTTCTTTGATCGCTATCTCTGAAAAACGATTACCTTTGCACCTACATTTTTTCACATGGGGCTGACTGGTTTTGACAGCAAGGATAGTGGATTTGTAAGCATGCCGTGCAATGAGAATCAACACGTTAAAAGGTTTTTCAAAATTATAATTGGCGAAACTAATTACGCTCTCGCTGCCTAATCGAATCATAGTAGATTATAGCGCTTAATCCCGATGCAAGGCGTTGGGACGAGACATTCTGCGAGTGGACTTGTTCGGTTCCGGCTCGATCACAGGGTGCAGTTAATTCCGAGCTGGTCATAATGCGCTTCGGCACTATGACGAGAAAAAGAAGATAAGATGACGTTTGGGTGTTCGCTCCCGTGCGGCATACGAAAATCAATAACGAAATAAGCATGTAGAAAGCATCTTTGCTACTTGTTTGGACGCGGGTTCGACTCCCGCCAGCTCCACGACATCAATGATTTTTTTCATTTTAACTTAAAAAAATGTCTTTTTTATCATGTATTCAATCATTGTAGCAATTGCTGATAATAACGCCATCGGAAAAAATAATCAACTTTTATGGCATCTTTCTGATGATTTGAAGTATTTCAAACAAATTACATCCGGAAAAACGGTGATTATGGGCTATAACACGTGGCTTTCTCTTCCATTGAAACCATTACCCCATCGTCAAAATATTGTTTTAATAGATTCAGAAGAGAAAAAAGATGAACGTTTTACACCGGCTTATAGTTTGGATGACGTTCATGATTTTTGCAACCCGCAAGAAGAATGTTTTATCATGGGCGGCGGATTTGTCTATCGGCAATTTTTGCCGTTGGCACATCGATTATATATTACACACGTTTTGCAATCGTTTGAAGCTGACACATTTTTTCCGGAAATTGATGGC
>JAQUSR010000136.1 GCA_028710155.1 Bacteroidales bacterium
CGCACCCGGCGGCGGCGGAAAAACACCTGTCATGCCGGATTATGTGATTTCGCAAAGTCCTAAAAAAGTCATTCTAAGAAACTTTGAAGGAGTGATAACCACCTACACAGAACCGGCTCATTATCAAGAAGAATGTCATTGCGAAGAGTGTCAGAATCAACAACATAAAGAGGGAGTTGCTTCTTTATTGGCAGGCGAACAATTATCATTAGAACCTAGCAAATTGGCTCGCAAAGAAAGACACGTCAAAAAATAAGATTTGAAAACGGTAAAGAATGACCTCTTCCACTCATTACATTTTAAAAAACGTAGCATCCGGTGTCAAATTTCGCGACACCGGTTGGCTTTTAGATGATCCCAATGGCGATCAACCTTCATTGATTCGTGCTGAATACGAAGATCCGCAACTTACCTTGAAAAACCCTTCAATGGGAATTTATCAATATGCAGCATGGTTGCCAGTGCAACGTGTTTTACAAGGTTCATGCGCTCCCGTAACTTATCGTAGCAAAGAATTGGCAAAATATTTGGGACTAGAAAAATTATTCATCACTTTTAATGGCTATTTTCCGGAAATTGGTGCAAGAATGACCACATGTTCGTTTAAAGAAACAGAAGCTTATTCGGTATGCGGTAGAATGAATCCACACGAACATCGCGTTATGGTAGTTGCATCGGCAGGAAATACAGCACGTGCTTTTGCCAAAGTCTGTTCCGACAATCAGATACCTTTATTGTTATGCGTACCCGAAGACAACCTTAATGCATTGTGGTTTGATCAACCATTGAACGACTGTGTGAAACTGATTGCTTCTGAAAAAGGCAGCGATTATTTTGATGCCATTCATTTGAGTAATATTGCCGTAAAATCCAAAAAATTCTTTGCTGAAGGCGGTGCTAAAAATATTGCACGTCGCGATGGAATGGGTACTACCGTTTTGTCAGCTACTACTTTTATCGGTGAAATTCCCGATTATTATTTTCAAGCTGTCGGTAGCGGAACCGGAGCTATCGCCGCTTTTGAAGCCAATCTTCGACTCATACGTGATGGACGCTACGGCTCAAAAGTGATGCAATTGATGGTTTCGCAAAATCGACCATTTATTCCAATGTACGATGCGTGGAAAGCAGATTCTCGACAACTATTGCCGATGCACGATGACGAAGCTCGCCATCAAGCAGCCGAAATTGATGCCAAAGTGCTTTCTAATCGTAAACCGCCTTACGGAATCATAGGAGGATTGTACGATAGTTTAAAAGCCACTAATGGTGAGGTGTTCAGCATTGATAATGAAACGGCACGAAAAGCCGCTCAATTGTTTCAGTCGTTAGAACAAATCGATATCTATTCAGCAGCAGCAGTGGCAACAGCCAGCCTTATTCAAGCCGTTGAAGAACAAAAAATCGATAAAAATAAAATTGTGATGCTTAATATTACAGGTGGTGGAGAACAACGGTTTTTTAAAGAACATTCGATTTGTTATCTAAAACCTACATGTATTTTCAAAATACAACCGGATGAACAAGAGGTTATTAACGCAATAGAACAATTGTTTTAAACGTTCTTTGTATCAAATATTTTCAATAAAAAACACCACTTACGTTAACGTGAGTGGTGTTTTTTTGTTGACATCAACAAAGTCATTATTCGATTTTTTCCGATTATTTGACCGTGATTTCTTTTAAAAGTTTTGTCGTTTCTTCCGGTTTTAACGGTAAAACAACTTGTAAAATTCCTTGTTCATAATTTGCCGAAATTTTTTCTGTATCAATATTTTTCGGTAAAGTAAAAGAGCGAGAAAATGAACCGTATGCAAATTCTTTGCTAGTGTAATTTTTCTCATGGCAAGAACATTCATTAGATATTTCCGATGAAATAGACAGAATGTTTTCGGAGAGGTTGATTTTGAAATCCTCTTTCTTTAATCCGGGAATGGCAACTTCAATTTCATAATCTTTTTCGTTTTCGATGATGTTGACATCGGGATTGGTAATGCAATTGCATTTCTCAAATTTTTCAAAATCTTTTCCTGAAAGATAATCAGCCATATCAAAAAATGGCGATCTAAAATGTGTTAATTTCATAATTTTGTCCTCCTATTTGTTTTATTGATCATTTTTTTCTTTGACGGGCGTGGTTATTACAATTTTTGTTCCAATACAAAAAACGCTTTTATTTAACGCAACAGCTGCCGTATTGGCATTTTATTTGTAAGAATATTACAATTTAACTGACAATATGACAGTTTTTCTGTTTTTGATGATTTACCAAAGTGGTCTAAGAAAACATATTCATCTGCTAAAAAATAGAAAGGTTTAATTAATTTTGCAAACTCAAATTTGATACCATGGAAAATTGGAAACCTATTCTATCACATTTTCAAATGCAAGGGACGCCACAAACGGTAGAACCTTTTGGAAATGGTTGGATTAACGACACTTATCGCGTTGTAACAAAAGAAGATAACGCACCCGATTACGTTTTGCAACGCATCAATCATCAAATATTTACCGATGTTGCTTTGATGCAAGATAACATTGAAAAAATAACCCGTCATATTAGAAAAAAACTTTTAGAGCATGGCGAAAAAGAAATTGATCGCAAATGTTTGCAAATCGTTAAAACCATTGACGGAGAAAATTTCTATTGGCTCAACGACACCTATTGGCGAATGACCGTCTTAATTGCCGATGCACAATCATTCGAAACTGTTACGCCCGATTTGGCATATCTTACCGGCAAAGCGTTTGGTGAATTTCAATGGATGCTTTCTGATTTGGATGAACCGTTGGGGGCAACTATTCCGAATTTTCACAACATGGAATTTCGTTTGGAACAATTTCAAGAGGCTTTTTTGAATAACAAAGCACAACGTTTGGATAAAGTTGCCAAAATTGTGGATGAACTTTTGGCACGGGCAGACGAAATGTGCCAAGCCGAACGACTTTTTCGATTAGGAAAACTACCCAAACGCATCACTCACTGCGATACGAAAGTGAACAATATGCTGTTCGATAAAAATAACAACTTTCTGTGTGTGATTGATTTGGATACAACAATGCCCGGATTTGTTTTGTCCGATTTCGGCGATTTTATTCGCACTGCAGGAAATACGGGAGCAGAAGACGATCGTGATTTGAACAACGTTGGGGTAAATATGGAGGTTTTTACCACTTTTGCCAAAGGTTATTTGGAATCGACAAAACCATTTATCACCGATGTTGAAATCGAAAACCTTCCTTTTGGTGCAAAAATGCTGACTTACATGCAAACTATTCGCTTTTTAACCGATTATTTGAATGGCGATACCTATTATAAAATAAAATACCCTGAACATAATTTTGACCGAACCATGGCTCAATTAACTTTGCTGAAAAGTCTTGAAACCCATGAATCGGAGATGAAAGCCGTTATTGAGAATTTTTGTATAAAAGAAAACTAAAATCACTTAAATTTATTGAATATGAAAAAGTTGCTATTTATTCTCGTTGCTGTTATCCTCCTTGTAGGATGCGTTCAACAACCCGCAACAGAACCTATTACCGGAATGATTCGGACAGCCGTTCCGGAACGTCCTGAAGGACAAACTGATGTTTTAGAATTAGCTTGTGAACCATTGTCCGTTGTTCGCGTAGGATTTATTGGTTTAGGGATGCGCGGACCAAGTGCTGTTGAGCGTTTTACACACCTTGAAGGCGTGGAAATAAAAGCCTTGTGCGATTTATATCCCGAGCGCGTTACGCAAACACAAGAGATTTTAACCAAAGCCCAATTTCCTGCCGCCGACGAATACTCGGGCGAAGAGGGGTGGAAAGCCTTGTGCGAGCGAGATGACATCGACTTGGTGTATCTTTGTACTCCTTGGCTGCTGCATACGCCTATGGCAGTGTATGCGATGGAACACGGAAAACATGTTGCTATTGAAGTCCCTGCTGCTATCACTTTAGAGGAGTGTTGGCAATTGGTCAATACGGCAGAAAAGACTCGTCGTCATTGCATGATGTTGGAAAACTGCTGTTACGATTTCTTTGAAATGGCTACGTTGAACATGGCTCAAAATGGACTTTTCGGCGAAGTGATGCACGTAGAAGGTGCCTATATTCACGATTTACGTTTTCTGAATTTCGCCAGCGAAGCTGAAGGCGGCTATCAAGGCTATTGGCGGTTGAAATATAATGCCGTTCACACCGGAAATCCCTATCCGACGCACGGGTTAGGACCTATCTGCCAAATTTTGAACATTCACCGTGGCGACAAAATGAATTATTTGGTGTCGCTTTCATCCGATCAAAAAGGGATGACGGCGTATGCAACTGAAAAGTTCGGCGACACTTCATCGATGGCCAAAACCGATTACGCTTTGGGCGATATGAACACAACATTGGTTCGCACAGAAAAAGGAAAATCGATTCTCATTCAACATGATGTAACCAGCCCGCGTCCCTATAACCGTCATCATATCATCAGCGGAACCAAAGGTTTTGCTCAAAAATATCCGGTAGAAGGTTTAGCGTTTGATCCCAATGCACATAGTTTCATGCCTGAAGACGAATACAAAAAATTCATGAAAGAGTGGGAACATCCGTTGACCAAAGAGATTGGTGAAAAAGCACGCGAAGTTGGCGGACACGGTGGCATGGATTTCATTATGGATTATCGTTTAATCTATTGTTTAAGAAACGGTTTGCCATTAGATCAAGATGTGTATGATGCGGCTGAATGGTCGTGTATTTCGGCATTAAGTGAAATGTCGGTTACCAACGGCAGCGTTCCGGTTGAAATTCCCGATTTTACGCGTGGAGCTTGGAACAAAGTAAAAGGATTTCGTTTGGCTGAGAAACAATAACGTTTCTTGAGTTGAAAACATTTTTGCATAAAAAAAGCGATTGAAAAATCGCTTTTTTTATAAGATACAAATAACTTATTCTATTTCAATAAATTTTTGTACATTAACACTACATTTTGCAATCCGAAATACAGTGCATCGCTAATGAGTGCATGACCTATCGACACTTCGTCCACATGAGGAACTTGTTGAATGAAAAATTTCAAATTATCAAGATTTAGATCATGTCCGGCATTAATACCCAAGCCGCATTGATGAGCAATTTTTGCTGCCTCAGTAAAAAGATGAACGGCTTTTTTCGGATCTATTGAATAATTGGTAGCGTAGGGCTCTGTATAAAGCTCTATACGATTGGTTCCGATTTTAGCAGCGTTTTCAATAATTTTTGGTGTTGTATCTGTAAAAATGCTGGTTCTAATACCTTTTGATTGCAGCTCGGAAATCACCTCCTTCAAAAATGATTCGTTTTTGATGGTATCCCAACCGGCATTAGAAGTCAAAGCGTCCGGTGGGTCAGGCACTAAAGTAGCTTGTGCAGGTTTAACAGCACCAACTAAATCCAAAAACGAACGAGAAGGATAACCTTCGATATTCAATTCTGTAGTGATCACTTCTTTTAAATCATACACATCTTGATATTTGATATGACGTTCATCAGGACGAGGATGAACGGTAATTCCATCTGCACCGAATTTTTCAATATTAATAGCGGCTTTAACCACATCGGGAACATTTCCGCCTCGAGCATTGCGAATGGTTGCAATTTTATTGATGTTTACACTTAATTTTGTCATTTTATATAGTTTAAAAAGTATTTATTCCAAACGACTACCAACTTCCGCTGGCACCGCCGCCACCAAAACTACCGCCACCGAATCCACCAAAACCACGACCACCGCC
>JAQUSR010000012.1 GCA_028710155.1 Bacteroidales bacterium
CAACTCGCACAAGACACATGCTTGATAGCCTGATCCGGTGCCGATTTCCAAAATCTTATCATATTGTTTGACTTCCAATAATTGTGTTTGAAATGCCACTGTATAGGGTTGCGAAATGGTTTGCCCGCAACCAATTTGAAATGCTTTATCCTGATAAGCAAATTCGACAAATGCCGGATCTAAAAAAAGATGTCTTGGAATTTGTTCCATGGCATGAAGAACGGCTTCGTTTATAATGCCTTCACGTTGTTCGTTGGCTTTACGTAAATATTCTATTAAATTCTTTCTTAAACCTTTATGTTTAAAATTATCGATTAACATATTTTTTATTAATAATCTGCAAAGGTATAAAAAATAATATTTTTCGAGCAGTTTTTCTCAAAAAAACGAAAAAAATCATCAATGCGTTTCCTTCAAAAAAATGTACCTTTGCACTCTTTTAGTAATGACACATCTTAATATGAATATATCTATGTTTTACATTAAAAAAAGTACTATTTTCGTTACGTTTTTAGTGTTTTGTTGCTTGACTTTTTTTAAAGTTTCAGCTCAACCGACAGGATATTATAACGGAACAGAAGGTTTATCCGGTGAATCGTTAAAAACTGTTTTACACGATATCATTGATGATCATTATTTTCATGAAAATTGGTATTCCGATGCCAAATATACTTTTTTGCAATCGGATGCCGATCCCAATCAAGCAGGCAATATCATTGACGTATATTCGGGCAATTCGATGAACGGCTTGACATACGGCACTCAACAAGGCACCTTAAATCGCGAACATGTATGGGCAAAATCGCATGGAGCATTTCCCGAAAATTCGCCCATGTATTCCGATCATCACAACTTGAAACCTTGTGAAGCAAGTATCAATCAAGATCGCAGTAATCTCGATTTCGATTGGAGTAGCATTCCGCACCCAACTGCTACCGGCAGTAAATATGATAGCGATTCGTGGGAACCGCGCGATGCTGTCAAAGGAGATGTTGCTCGTATAATTTTTTATATGGCAACACGCTACGAAGGCACTAATGGTGAACTTGATTTGGAAGTAGCCGATTGGGTAAACACCTACCCGATGCCTAAACACGGGAAACTCTCTACCCTTTTTGCTTGGAATATTTCCGACCCTCCCGATGATTTCGAGCGTAACAGAAACAACGTCATCTATGCCGAACAAGGAAATAGAAATCCTTTCATTGATCATCCCGATTGGGTAAGTATGATTTGGGGGACAATGCCAGCTCCATCCGTTACCATTGGAAATTTTTCGCAAAATCCCAATATGCCTGCTGCCGATGATGCCGTAGAAATCAGTTGTATCGTTGAAGGAGCCTCTGACAATGTTTCTGTCAAAATTTGGTGGGGAAACACTTATTCGGCTTTACAACATTCGGTGGATATGATATTAGACGGCACGCAATGGAAAGGCACTATTCCACCACAAACCGGCGAAGACGCAGTGTTTTATCAAGTTCAAGTGGTGAATAACGGCGAAACATTTTCTTCGGTTGTTTACAATTACGCATTTTTCAACAGCATCAGCATTTCAGAAATTCAGGGAACCGGCTCCTCTTCGCCTTACGAAGGGCAAATAGTTAGCACTATTGGTGTTGTAACGGCGGTGCTTTCCAACGGCTATTATTTACAAGAAGGCGAAAATTTGCATTGCGGCATTTTTGTGTATGATTATCAAAATCATCCCACGATTGGCAACAAACTTTTTATTACCGGCCGCGTTTCTGAATATCACCAATTGACCGAGCTTTCCAATATTTCTGAGTTTACGCTCCTTTCACCAATAGCACCTATTCCCGACGCCCTCGCCATTCCTGCCGCCCAACTTGGTGAAGATTACGAGAGTATGAAAATTTCCGTACAAGGCATTTGTAAAGAAAATTCCGGCAATGGCTATTGGCTTTTGGAGGATGAAAGCGGTACTATTTTTATTCATAACAATGATTTTTATTCCATTAATCCGGTTGTCGGCAACAGCTATTCTTTGACCGGCATTTTGAGCGTTTACGATAGTCGATGGTTTATAGAGTTATACAGTTATTCTGTTAATATTCAAGAATTAGCACAAATTGCTGAAGCCATTAACATTTTCCCAAATCCTACACAAGATGACTTTTATATTTCCATTCCTACAACATTAGAATTGCCACAACAAATTGATGTTTTAGATGTCTATGGTAAAACCTTACGTTCTGTTTCATGGGAAGACACAGGATCTAAATTTCATGTCAATATCGCAGATTTACCATCGGGTTTATATTTGATAAGGATTTATCATAATGATTATCAATTTATTAAAAAAATCATTAAAAGTAAATAGTCATTATGAATACCGAGTGGATGGCAATTATTAATCCTAGTTCCGGAGGAGGAATTTCAGAACAAAAATGGACAGAAATTCAACATCAATTGAGCGAACAAGGTTTTCAAATTCAATATTATTTTACAGAAAAGCATTTTTCGACAATTGAAAAAGTCAAAAATATCATTGAATCCGGCTTTGATCATTTATTAGTTTTAGGCGGCGATGGAACTGTTAATGAAGTTGTTAACGGTATCATGTTACAAAAGCGTTATCCTTCAAAAGCGATACATTTGGGAATTATTCCCATTGGTACGGGCAACGATTGGATTCGAACCATCGGCATTCCAAACGATATTGCTGCTGCCATCCAAATTATTAAAGCGGGAAAAGTGATTCATCATGATGTGGGATGGGCAACGTTTCAAACACATTCTCAAGAAGAAAAGCGTTTTTTCATCAACACAGCCGGCACAGGATTAGATTCTATTGTAGTGGAAAAAACCAATCAACAAAAACTTCGCTCCCAATCGAGTGCCATTGCATACATGATGAATTTGTTGAAGGCTTTTTTACGTTATCGCCCTATGGATGTACAGATTGAAGCCGACAACGGTATCAAAATTTCCGGAAAAATGATTGATTTTGCCGTTGGCATCGGTCGTTATAATGGCGGGGGCATGTTGCCTTTCCCGCAAGCCAATCCCTGCGACGGCCTTTTTGATGTGATTTTTATTCGGAATATGTCGAAACTAAAGATGCTGTTTTGCTTTTCCAAGTTATTCAAAGGAACGCTGAGTAAGGTTCGCGAAGTGCATTGTTTTCAAACGAAAAAAATTGCATTCCACTCTTCGGAATCGGTGTTTTTGGAAACTGACGGAGAAACGTTGGGTTACGATCCGTTTACTTTTGGGATTTGTTCACAAGTACTCACAATTTTTTCTCCGGCATCATTTTAGATATCAACTATTTAAAAGGAGAATTTGGTTCTTTAGCCATGTGTTGATACGATAGCCGATCAATCAAAGATGGTATCCATTTGCTCAAAAAGACGGTCAATTTTCCTTCAACGAATGTCAAAATCAACGAGCGTTTTCTATGATCAATGGCGTGTCGAATTTTATGTGCACAAAGTTCGGGAGTCATCATATTGGTGGTTTTTCGCGGATCGGCACCTTGTAATGATCCGTCTTTAGTTAAAGCTACATTACGAATGTTGGAGTCGGTAAATCCGGGTGCAGCCACCAAAACATGTAATCCTTTTTTGATATTTTCAACACGCACGGTATCCAAAAAACCGCGTATGGCATATTTCGAAGCGGCATAGCCCGTTCGTCCCGGAAGTCCGATATAACCG
This sequence comes from Bacteroidales bacterium, assembly GCA_028710155.1. Classification (GTDB taxonomy): domain Bacteria; phylum Bacteroidota; class Bacteroidia; order Bacteroidales; family WRLA01; genus WRLA01. The sequence goes on from JAQUSR010000012.1 coordinate 3,684, forward strand.
GCAATGCTAATGATACCCACCAAAGAACCTTTCGTTTGTAATAAATAAGGTAGTGCATATTTAGAACAATAGACCGTGCCCCAAAAATTAACCTCCATCAAACGCCGAATAACGCTTAAATCAAGCTCTTCAAATAAAGCCCGCATACTCATTCCGGCATTATTGATCAGAATATTTAAGTGTCCGAAATGTTGAATAGTATTGTTGATGAATCGTTTACAATCTTCTTCGACTGAAACATCAACGGTTTCAATAAAAAAATCGCATTCAGGAAATTGTTGTGCTATTTCGTTCAAAGGTACTTGGTTTCGGGCACAGATGGCAATGTTATATTGCCCTGTTTTTGCATATTCTTGCGCTAGACCTTTTCCGATACCTGATGATGCTCCGGTAATCATTACCACTTTTTTATCTTTATCCATTTTAATCGTTATTTTTTCGTTTTTCAAAGAAGGATTAAAATCCTTGAAACCAAGAGCTATCTTGTTCTATATGAAGATTTTGATCATAATACAAGAACCCTTCTTTTGGAATTTGTATTTTATAAACTTTTCGTGAGTTATCGGGCAGCGTATAGGATCGCAACCAAGGATTAAATTCGCGTAAAATGCGATAATTGATGTTATGCGAAAAAGCAAATTCAGTTAAATCCGTTATGGTTGAATCAACTTCAATAGTATTGGTCGGAATAACGGGATACATTTCGCACTTTCTAATGTAAAAACCGTAATCTTGAGGATGTTCAAAAATAATTTTAATGGCTAAAATCCGATAAACATAACGCGCCGTTTCAGAATTTAAATTTAAATTATAATAACTGGAGTCACGTTGTTTTTCAAGTGCTTTATCAAAATTCCCGGGGCCCATATTATACGATGCAGCCGCTGATGACCATGACCCGTATCTACGATACATTTTGTTTAAATATTCGCAAGCAGCTATTGTCGATTTATTCAAATTATAACGTTCATCAATATCTCCGTTAACCTCTAAATTATATAGCTGAGCGGTTTCTTTCATAAATTGCCAAATGCCGGCAGCCTTGGCAGACGACACTACGTTAAGCAAATTACTTTCAATAACTGCCAGATATTTCATGTCTTCCGGCACGTTCATTGATTTCAAAATCGGTTCAATTATTGGAAAAACGCGATGAGCACGTTTCATATTTTGAATGGTTGATGAATGCAAATAACTATTGGTTAAAAGCTCTCGCTCCAATGCTTCTCTAACATAATAAATGTTTAAAGGAACTTTTTCACCACAAAAAGTGGCTTCGGTTGGCACCGGAACCGACAACGCCTTTGATAAATCGGCACTATTCATAGCCTGAATGAGCGAATCAATAAGCACCTCTTGTTCTATTTCCGAATAATCCAATGTTTTATTATATCTGATGGAATCTGTATTGGACACCAACAGCATCACCAATAAAACACCGGAAACAATTCCGGATAACAGCAGAATGTATTTTTTCATATTCAAAAACGTTTTTAAAGTCGATCAACAATAATGATATAATTTCTGATTAAAATGGAGATGAAAAATCTTTTAAAAACGGAGAAATAGTATCTTTGGGCGATAAAATCGGATTATCGATATTCCATTGAACATTAATATCGGGATCGTTCCATCGAATAGAGCCTTCGCTTTCTTTATTGTAAGGCGTTGTGCATTTGTACAATACAATGTTTTCATCAGCTAACGTAGCAAAACCGTGAGCAAAACCTGCTGGCACCCAAAAAGTCGTTTTATTGTCTGCAGACAAAATGACAGAAGTCCATTTTCCAAAGGTTGTTGAACCTTTGCGAAGATCAACAGCCACATCCAACACCTTGCCTTGAATCACACGAATCAATTTTCCTTGCGCATACGGCGGTTTTTGAAAATGTAATCCTCGTAAAACGTTTTTTTTGGATTTAGATTCGTTATCTTGAACAAAATCAGTAGGTAAACCAAACTCACGATATTTAGCAGCATTGAAGGCTTCAAAAAAATACCCGCGCTCATCTTCAAAAACGTCCGGTTGAATGATGAATACACCTTCTAATTCTGTTTTTTGAATTTTTATCATATTTACTTTTGTATAATATTACCTATCAAATATTTACAAATATTATTTTTTAATTAATATTTTGTGCAAAATTAACTTTAAATTCGGAAAAAGAAAACAAAACCAGATATTACCTCATCTAAATAAGACTCATCGTTGATAAATAATTGATTGTTTATTCTTTAGATTTATAAAACATCATTTTTGAAAAACTGCTTAACAACAAAGAAAATGAATAAAAAATGTCATCATTTTGCCATAAGCCCCATAAAATTCTACCTTTGCACTCGTATTAAACAGCCTCAATATTTTTAATTTAAAATATTGAATTTAAATATTTTATCAACAATTTGAATACAAATTCTATAGAAGATTTTTTGGTTGACCCCGAAGACCAATTGGTAATTGAAGGTGCACGTGTTCACAATCTGCAAAATATTTCACTAACCATTCCTCGAAATAAGTTAGTGGTAATCACCGGATTGAGTGGCAGCGGAAAATCTTCTTTAGCCTTTGATACGATTTATGCCGAAGGTCAACGGCGCTATTTAGAGACTTTTTCGGCGTATGCTCGCCAATTTATCGGTAATTTGGAACGCCCTGATGTGGACAAAATTACCGGATTGAGCCCTGTTGTCAGCATCGAACAAAAAACCACTAACAAAAACCCGCGTTCCACCGTTGGAACAATTACGGAAGTATATGATTTTCTGCGACTTTTGTTTGCTCGCACTGCCGATGCCTACTCGTTGCAGACGGGCGAAAAAATGGTGCGTTATACCGAAGAGCAGATTGTGGAAATGATCATGAATCGCTATTCAAACAAAAAAATTGCATTGTTGGCACCTCTTATCAAAGGCAGAAAAGGTCATTATCGTGAGTTGTTTGAAGAGCTACAACGACAAGGCTATTTGCGGGTTCGGGTGGATGGAGAAATTTTGGAGATGTCGCCCAGAATGCAGGTCGAACGCTATAAATTACATGATATTGAATTGGTTATCGATCGCATCAGCGTAACCGAGCAAAACGAACAACGACTATTGAAATCCATTCAAACAGCCATTCGGATGGGAAAAGGGTCGCTGTTGGTGTATGATTTTGACGATGATCAACAAAGTTATTTCAGCCGTCATTTAATGTGCCCTGTGTCGGGAATTTCATACAGCGAACCCGAACCGAACAATTTTTCGTTCAACTCGCCCTACGGAGCCTGTCCGCATTGCAAAGGTTTGGGCGAAGTGCCCGACATCGATTTAGACAAAATTTTTCCCGATAAAACAAAATCTATTCGTCAGGGTGGCATTGCACCGATTGGCGAATATAAAAATATTTGGATTTTCAATCAGTTGCAAGCCATGGGCGTGCGGTGGAATTTTACACTCGATACGCCTATTTCCGAGATTTCGCCCGATGCCATTCAGGGGGTTTTGTACGGCGTTCAAGACGGCTTCAAAGTTCAAACAAAATTGGAAACGGGTGTTATTCAAACAAAAACCATTGATTTTGATGGAATTGTAAATTTTATTCTCACACAATACAACGAAACAGAGTCGGCAAATATAAAAAATTGGTCAGCAGAATTTATCAACAACCGTGTGTGTCCGATTTGTCATGGAACACGCTTGAAAGAAGAGTCGTTAGCCTTTAAAATCAACGGATTAAATATTGCAGAATATGCTTCAATGGACATTATTGCGTTGAAAGAGGCAGTCGATAACATGGAAGCAACTTTTGATCCGCAAAAAGCGACCATCGCTCACGAAATTTTGCGAGAGTTGAAAAACAGAATTGGTTTTTTGTTGGATGTAGGATTGGATTATCTATCACTGAATCAAGGAGCTAATACATTGTCGGGTGGCGAAAGTCAGCGAATTCGGTTGGCAACGCAAATCGGATCGCAATTGGTGGGCGTTTTATATATTTTGGACGAGCCTTCCATCGGATTGCATCAACGCGATAATCAACGTTTGATTCAGTCGCTGTGTCGATTGCGCGACATCGGAAACTCGGTTTTTGTAGTAGAACACGACGAAGAGATGATGCGCAGCGCCGATCAAATCATTGATTTAGGTCCGGGAGCAGGTCGTTTTGGCGGCGATTTGGTAGCACAAGGCACACCGCAAGAGATTGAAGCAAGCGATACGCTGACCGGAAAATATTTGAGCGGTTCATTAAAAATTCCGATTCCTTCGGTGCGCCGCACAGGAAACGGAAAATCAATCGTATTAAAAGGAGCATCAGGCAACAACCTTAAACAGGTGAATGTAACGTTTCCGCTTGGCACCATGATTTGTGTAACAGGTGTTTCTGGGTCGGGCAAATCAACTTTGATCAACGAAACTCTCTTTCCGATTCTTTCACAACATTTTTACGGCAGCAAAACCAAACCGAAACCCTATAAAAGCATCACGGGTTTGAAAAATGTGGACAAGGTTATTGCTGTAGATCAAGCGCCTATAGGTAGAACGCCGCGAAGTAACCCCGCCACTTATACGAAAATTTTTGACGACATTCGGGCGTTGTATATCAACTTGCCGGAATCGAAAATTCGGGGATATAAACCCGGACGGTTTTCGTTTAATGTGCCCGGTGGCCGTTGCGAAACTTGCAAAGGAGCCGGCTTGCAAACCATTGAAATGAATTTTTTGCCCGATGTTTATGTAGAATGCCCCGACTGTCACGGCACACGTTACAATCGTGAAACGTTGGAAGTCAGGTATAAAGGTAACTCTATCAACGATATATTGAACATGACCATCAATCAATCGGTGGAGTTTTTTGAAAATATTCCGAATATTCACCGCAAATTGAAGGCTTTGCAAGATGTTGGTTTGGGGTATGTTCATTTGGGACAGCCTTCAACAACGCTTTCGGGCGGCGAAGCACAACGGGTAAAATTAGCCACCGAGTTATCAAAAAAAGAGACCGGAAGCACCTTTTACATCCTCGACGAACCCACCACCGGTTTACATTTCGACGACATTCGTGTTTTGATGGAAGTTCTTCAGCGATTGACAGATAGAGGAAATACGGTGTTGATTATCGAACATAATATGGATGTTATCAAATTGGCGGATTATATCATCGATTTGGGACCCGAAGGCGGAAAACGCGGTGGCGAAGTGTTGGCTACCGGAACGCCGGAAGAAATTGCCAAAAAACGCAATAGCATCACCGGAAAATTTCTGAAAAATTTTTTGAAATAAAACGCTGCCAAAAATCGCCTTCGCCAAATGATACGAATCGAAGAAATAAAACTGCTTGTTTCGCAAAATGAGACCGAACTACAACGCCAAGTTGCAGAAATATTATCTATTGAATATCAATATATTCAAACGATGCAAGTGGTTAAAAAAGCCATCGATTCACGTAATAAATCGCGGTTGTTGTGGGTTTATACCGTTGATGTTTCTTTAAACTTTGAAGAAAAATTTTTGCTCCAATTTTTGTCTTCTAAAAATTCAGCTGTTCAGCAAAAAATTGTGCAACATCGGATTCGCAGCGTTCAACCTTTTCATTACCAAATTTCGCATTGCAGCCATTCCGATTTACGACCTTTAGTAGTGGGCAGTGGTCCGTGCGGATTATTTGCCGCTTTAATATTGGCAAAAGCCGGTTTGTGTCCGGTGGTGATCGAACGCGGAAAAAAAGTCGAAGAACGCATCAAAGAGGTTGAACGGCTGTTTTCGCAGGGTATTCTCAATCCCGAAACCAACATTCAGTTTGGTGAAGGCGGCGCCGGTACTTTTTCGGATGGGAAGCTGAATACGTTGGTGAACAATCCCAAAACACAGTTTGTGTTGGAGCAGTTTGTAGAAGCCGGAGCTCCTTCCGAGATTTTGTATGATGCCAAACCGCATATCGGAACTGATTATTTGCGAAAAGTGGTGGTGAATTTACGTCATCATATTGAATCGCTGGGTGGCGAATTTCGGTTTGAAACCCGATTGACCGATTTGTTCATCGAAAACGGTCACTTAAAATCGGTTTTTTTGAATGGAAAAGAAGACGCTTCGTTTACGGATGTCATTTTAGCGATAGGACATTCGGCACGCGATACTTTTTATATGCTGCACGACAGAAAGTTAACCCTTCAACAAAAACCATTTTCCATCGGCGTTCGGATAGAACATCCTGCAACGTTGATTAATACTTCGCAATACGGCACTTCGGCTGAGGCAAAATTGCTGCCTACTGCAAAATATAAAATGGCAACACATTTAAAAAACGGACGCAGTGTTTACACCTTTTGTATGTGCCCGGGTGGCTTTGTCGTTGCCGCTGCATCAGAACCTAACAGCATTGTAACCAATGGGATGAGCTTTTTTGCACAAGCCGGAAAAAACTCCAACAGTGCTTTGTTAGTCAATGTCGATCCGACTGATTTCGGCAACAATCATCCGTTGGCAGGCATCGAGTTTCAACGGCGATGGGAACGTAAAGCCTTTGAGATAGGCGGTGGCGGATATACGGCACCGATTCAGTTGGTTGGCGATTTTTTGAAAAACCGCCCTTCGCAACGTTTCGGAAAAGTGGAGCCCACCTATCAACCTCGCGTAAAACTTTGCAACATAGCCGATTGTTTACCCGATTTCGTTGTTGAAAGTTTGCGGACGGGCATAGTGGAGATGGATAAAAAACTGCACGGTTTTGCTTTGCCCGATGCTCTTTTGACGGCTCCGGAAACTCGTAGCAGTGCACCGGTACGCATTCTTCGAGATGAAAATTGCGAAACGCCTATCAAAGGAATATATTCTGCCGGAGAAGGTGCCGGATATGCCGGAGGCATTGTTTCATCGGCATTGGATGGACTAAAAGTAGCAGAATCGCTGATTCAAAAAAACCAAAAATAACACTCAAGAAAAAAAGATGAAAATCAAATTCACTTTAACGCGCAAGCAGTTTAGAACGCTTTTTTCGATGATGACACGATTGGATACAACGCTGATTTCCAACGCTGATGTTGCATTAATGACACAATATATTCTATCGGGAACCATCAAACGACTTTTCAATCGGTTGGATCAAACCAAAGATCAAGTGGTGATTCAATGGAGATTGGATGAAGCGGCTGCTTTTCGATTGGCACTGCAACCAAATTATGATTTTTTTGATTCTTACGAACAATCTATTGTTGATTATATGTTATTGACCATTGGCATGCGATTATCCATAAAATGAAAGTATGCTTTCTGATGAAATCCTAATCATTCGTTGATTAATAATTCTCCTTTTTAACCTAATGCCACATCTAACACCATCATCAAGGTGAAACCGATGCCGACACCAATGACGCATAAATTAGAATGACCGCCGCTATAGCGTTCAGGAATCAGCTCTTCAACAACTACATAGATCATGGCACCGGCAGCAAAAGCCAATAGATAAGGCAAAACAGGCGTAATGAAACCGGTCAGTAAGATGGTGATAAGTGCAAAAACAGGTTCTACGGCACCGGATAAAACACCGATAAAAAAAGATTTGTGTTTAGTTTTTCCGGCAGTTTTCAACGGCATGGAGATAATGGCACCTTCGGGAAAATTTTGAATAGCGATACCGATGCTCAACGTGAAAGCGGCTGCTAACGAAAGGGTGGTGTCGCCGGCTAAAAAACCCGCAAAAACAACACCCACAGCCATACCTTCCGGAATGTTGTGCAAGGTTACGGCTAAAGCTAATTTAGCCACTTTACTAATATTTGAAGCTTTTCCCTCTGCTTTTTCGCTATCTTTGTGCAGGTGCGGAATCAAATAATCCAATAGCAGCAAAAAAAGAATACCGCTCATAAATCCTACAGCAGCCGGAAGCCATGCAATCGTTCCTTGCTCTGTTGCCATATTCAACGAAGGAATAATCAGCGACCACACCGAGGCGGCAATCATAATGCCGGAAGCAAATCCCAATAATAGTTGTTCTACTTTTGAATTGAGTTTATCTTTGAGCAAATAAACCATAGCCGCCCCCAACGATGTTCCGGCAAAAGGAAGTAGTAAACCTAAAAAAATTTGAGTATTCATAAAAACCTGAAATTGTAATATTCTCAACGCCAATTGATGGTCAAAAAAATATGCGGCAAAGATAACACATTCATTGGTGAAAAGTGATCTGTATCCATTTTCAATGTGTTTTTTGTATTGATTCTAATCTTTTCGCGATAAATGTTTGGAAGCCGAAATTCATTGCAACGTTATAATAACAGCATCTGCATACATTCAAAAATCAATTTATGATGTTAAATTATTTAATTTTTTTATAACTTTGCGAGTTTTTTAAAAGCATAGAAGATTATTCTAACAAATAGAATTACAGAAATATAAATATCAATTTTTATCATGAAACGGTCTGTTTTTATAACATTTTTTGTTTTTTTGCTCATCAGCATGCAAGCTCAAACATATACAACTGCCGGAAAAGATTTTTGGGTGGCTTTTGCTTCCAATGGGGCACCGCCCTACCAAGATACTGTAATCGGATTGCATGTATCCATTATTATTTCGTCCGATAGAGCCGTCTCCGGAAATATTATTAATCCCAACACCAATTGGTCGGTCGATTTTTCGCTTGATGCCAATCAAACAACGCAAATCGAGATTCCCAAAGAACAAGCCTACAACTATTTTTCGGAAACCGTAACAAATCGCGGCTTGCACATTACTTCTTCCGATACTATTTGGCTATATGCATCAAATTATCATAAACATACATTTGATGTCGCCAATATCGCTCCCATCGAGATGCTCTCAACTCGATACATGATTCAAACGTATCCTTATCCTTCATCAACCGAAAGTTATGGCGGCTATTTTTTAATTGTTGCCACCGAAAATAATACCACGGTTCATATCACTCCTACAGCGGCTACTCATGGCGGACATTATGCAAACATAATGTTTACCATTACTTTACAACAAGGACAAAGCTATTTAGTTGTTTCTGAATATTCTTTATCGGGCAGCATTGTCGAAGCGTTGAACAACAAAAAAATTGCTGTTTATAACGGCGTTCCTTCTGCACACATTCCTCTTGCAGAGGGGGCTTGTGATCACCTTTTCGAACAAGCATACCCGCCCTATTTTTGGGGACAACAATTTGCTGTAGTCGGTGCTTTAGGACGACATGAAGATAGAATTGCCGTTACTGCTATGTATAACAATACCAACATCAAAAAAAACGGCGTTTCGCTCACGACCATTCAAGCCGGTGCAACGTATGAAATCATCAACAACAACAATGCTGCGCCCTCTTGTTTTATCGAGACATCAAAACCGGCAAATGTTTATCAATATCTTACAAATGGAAGTTTAAATAATGAGCAAGGCGATCCTTCCAGCGTATGGCTCTGTCCGACAGATTATTATGTAAAAAACGCCATCCATCGCATCATTCCCACTGGTACCATTGATTCGCATTTTGCCAACATTATTACTTCTACTGATAACCTTTCGTTAATGCGACTCAACAACCAAAACATTGCCTCATCATTTCAACCGTTGAACGGAAATCCCGACTTTTCGTATGCTCAAATTCCATTGATCGACACCCTCAATTTTTTTGAAAATGATTCGGGATTTGTCGCCTATTTCTACGGAACGGGAAATTGGGAATCCTATTTCTATAGTGCCGGATTTCAAGCCTCTTTTTCAGCTGCCAACATGTTAGTCAATGATATTTTGATGCCTGCTGAAAATCAAATATTTTGCGTTTCCGATACAGTGCATTTTGCTTGTGCAGTCGATTATTTGTATAATGATATTATTTGGAATTTCGGCGACGGATCCGCTGCCAATGGATGTGCCGCCTCACATTTATATACTGCCGGTGGCGCGTATCCTGTTTCTATGATCGTTGCCCGAACTTATCCCAACATCAATAACGTAATGTATGATACGATAACGGCAGTCATTTATTTGGATGACACTCGATTATCCATATTTAACGACACCATTTGTTATGGTGAAAGTTATATACAACACGGTTTTAACATTATTCAACCAAACGTTGGAACAATGTCTGATACCATCGTCATTTCTATTCCAAACATGGCTTGCGATTCATTAATTATTTTGAATTTGAATGTCATATCCAATACTTTTACCGGAGAAATAATCGGAGAAACGTTGCTTTGTACCGATCATGTTTATACTTATTCGCTGACCAATTTCGAAGATTATGAATCAATAGTTTGGTCGGTTTCAGAAGGTTGCACCATTCAATCGGGACAAAACACCGCTTCTGTTGCTGTTTCTATTTCAGAAAATGCTGTTTCCGGAACAATTTCTGTCGTGGTTTCCAATCGTTGCAGCCAAAACCAAAATATCAGTCAAAGTTTTGAGATTTTTAATCCGAATGATTATGTCGTTTCGGGTGGCGGAGCCATCTGTTCTAACGATAATAGTGCCATTCAACTCAATCAATCGCACATAGGCGTGAGTTATCAAATCTATCGCAACGGCGTTGAAACAGAAACATGGATGGGTGACGGTTTATCCCACAATTTCGGTCCTGTTTCTGAAAGTGGAATTTATACCATTAAAGCCATTTTAGAAGGTTGTTTTGAAGATTTTATCGGCGACCCGATCGTGATAAAAGTCATTCCGAATCCGCCGGCTCGAGAAATTCATCGAGAATAACCGATTTATTATACTTTTGCACCTTCAAAAATGATCATCAATTTTTTTATAAAACATTATTCAACATACTTTTAAATAATTATTCAATTATAAAATTTTATAAAATGCGTTTCAACAATTTAATGGTAAGCATGGTGGCAGTAGTCACCTTGCTGTTTAGTGCATGCCAATGCACCGAAACACCGGAAAAACCGGTCAATATGAAATATCGCGAATTAGGAAAAACCGGACTTATGGTCAGTGAAATCGGATTAGGTTGCGAATGTTTTGCCGATCAAGATACCGCTTTTTCGCGTCAATACATGAACCTTGCCCTTGATAGCGGCATTAATTACATCGACATTTACACTTCTGACCCCATCGTAAGAAGCAACATCGGTTACGCGTTGCAAGGTCGTCGCGACAAAATGTTCATCCAAGGTCATATTGGAACCGTTTGGGTAGATGGTCAATACAAACGCACCCGCGACATTGAAGAAGCCAAAGCGGGTTTCAACGATTTATTAACCCGTTTAAACACCGACTATATTGATGTCGGAATGATTCATATCGCCGATTCGCGCGAAGATTGGCTCGAAGTGGTTAACGGTCCCTTCATTCAGTTGATGAAAGATTTAAAAGCGGAAGGCAAAATTCACCACATCGGTTTAAGCAGCCACAACACAGCCGTTGCATTAGAAGCCGTTCAAAGCGGTCTTATCGAAGTGCTGATGTTCAGCATTAACCCGATTTTTGATATGATGCCCGCCGGAGTCAATTTGTGGGATTCGACCAGCTATGCCGGAAATTTCACCAACATCGATTCAACACGTATGCAACTTTACGAGGCTTGTGTTCGCCAAAATGTAGGCATTTCTGTGATGAAAGTTTTTGGAGGCGGCCGTTTATTGGATGCACAACAATCGGTTTTAGGAGTTGCTTTAACGCCTTGTCAATGTATTCATTACGCATTAGGTCGTCCGGCTGTTGCCACCGCTCTTTCGGGTGCACGTACCATTGATGAATTACTAGCTTCGTTGCATTACGAAACGGCAACCGATGCCGAAAAAGACTACGCCACAGCCTTTGCAAAAAGTCCAAAAGCCAGTTGGAAAGGCGAATGTATCTATTGCGGACATTGTTCACCGTGTCCACAAGGAATTGACATTGATAAAATTACAAAATTGCTCAATCTTGCCAAAATGCAAGACTCAATCCCTCAATCACTCATCGATGAATACAAAGCATTGAAACACAAAGCCGGAGAATGCACACAATGCGGTTCTTGCGAATCGCGCTGTCCGTTTAGTGTTTCCATTCGCGAAAATATGATAGAGGCGAAGAAAATTTTTGGTGAATAACGATTTCACCCGCTCACTAACACAAAAGCCGATATAATATATCGGCTTTTGTGTTGATATTCAATAGATAAATGGTTATAGAATTCTACAAATAACAATCCACCACTACTCTTTGATAAGACATTATTTAGAATCCATAGCGAATCATCAAATTGATTCTATTGGCATGTCCTTCATATTTCGTTCCGTCAAAAAAATTTTTATTAACCCGTTGTCCATAGAGATACTCAACGCCTAAGGTTCCATAAGGAATAAAATCCCAAAAAAGATTAATAGCAAAATAATGGGTGTGGTCATACAGCCAATCCATTTTTTCGATAGGATTAGACAATATTGGTTCATATTGCGGTACTTCTAATTTTGTATATCCATAAACAATGGCAGAATAGAGATTTTCGCGCCAATTATAAGAGAACGATGCGTAACATCCATACATTGGTAGCGTTTGCATACTTCCTCTTTCATTGCGTTTAAACACCAAATCAAAGTTATCAAATGATAAATCTTGAATATAATGTGCAATTCCTTCACCATAAACGCCTTGAAAAAAGAATTGTGTGTTTTTAAAGAGATTGATTCTTCCACTTAACGCTACACCATATCCGATTTCTTTTTTGCTTTTCAAATTAATGCTATCGAAATAATTCATGGTACGCAAAATGGCACCCAACTGTAAATGTCCAAATTTGTCTTTATATTTTATATGCACCGGAACATCGGGATATTTTTGATACTCTTTATAAACATCAAACGCAGGGTAATCATACGCTTGCGCTATAGGTTTTTCTAACGCTGCCGAATATTCCCATTTGCTTCCGATATGACCTGTATAACGAATCATTGGTTGACGAAGAGCAATTTGATTATTGGCTCCTTCGGGATCAACCGTTGGCGGTCCGGCTTCCAAATCCATAAAAGTTGACCATGTTTGACCGATGGTAAATCCAAAATAAGAAACATACGCGTGTCGCATACGAAAATTTTTGTCCGGATTATTAAAATCGGCTTCAATAAATGCGACGAGCTGACCATATTTTGTCTCCCCTATCGTCTTGACATTCAGTCGCGAGAGCTCGGCTCCGATAAAAAATTGTCCATTCGTATAGTTGGTCGGAACCGGAATTAAGTTGGTTGAAAAATCGTTATGCTCTACCAAACCATTAAAATCGGCAAAAGTTATTACCTGAACAAAACCGCCAATTCCAAATTTAAACGTTTGATCTTCATTGGTAATCATAAACCGAGGATCGCCTTTATCAGTAAATGCTTTTTGGAAAAAACCGTTTTCCGGTTGATACACTTTCCATTGTTTACTGTTTCTTGTTTTAACTTGAATATTTCCAAGCATCCAACGAATAGAATCTCCTTGTTTAGTCACTAAATCCGATGATTGTGCTAACAAACCACAAAAAAACCAACTACAAAAAATGAAAAAAAGTATCCATTGTTTCATAAGCCTTTCTATTCATTAAACTTATATTTTTGATTAACTATTTGTTGTATTACCCGTAGCGTTGGAGGTAACCGTTTCAATCTATGATTAATAGTTTTCGTGATTCCGTAAAACTTAATTTTTACGCAACAATTATTTTTAATTATCAAAAATGTTAACTTGCTAAAAATGTTGCTTTTATAAAACCCCCTTTTTCATCATTAGTTATCCCAATTGAAAATTTTTTTCAAAATAATTCTACAACAAAAGCACTTTTTACTTATTTCTCCACTATTTCTTTATCTATACGAATGCCGATATTTTTTATGCCTATTAAAGTATCCGTTCGCATCGCTTGTTCCACATAAAACTGATACATTCCGCTCATAGGGAAAACCATATCGGTGCGAAATGGAATATTCAGTGTTTTTATGCTACCCATTCCTTTTCCCAACCATCGTCCGTCTTTAGACGCCAAAAGACAATTGACGGTATCACGAGCCATTCTTCCGTCGGGCAACACCATTGTTATAAATAAATATAAATTACTAAAACCATAATCAACCGAATTGCGAATATTTAACGACATGCTACAAAAACAAGTTGTATCAACAATGGGAACGTTGAAACATGCCGGCATATCTTGAATCCATTGCTCGTTAGGAATATCTACAGCGTTGTCATAAATTTGCTCTTGATGACAAGCCATCAACAACAAACAACCTAAAATCCATAAACAACTGATTTTTTTTGCCATTTTTTCGTGCAATGATTATTGATGATTATCTGTTCTTTCTTGGTTATTTATCGGTGGATTAGGATTCTCTTTTCGCTGATTCTCATTATTCTTGGCAGGAACTTTATTATTATTTACAGAGGTATTCGGTCGATTATTATTGGTTGCAATAGTACCACGTGCATTGGCAGGTCGTGCATTGTTTCGATAATTATTGCCATTAGCCATAGGGTTTTTTCCGTTCTGTCTATTGTTGTTTCCACCGGCTTGATCTACCGGTACCTCATTATTACGATGATTATTAGACGCATCGTTTTCAGCACCATTGATTCGATTATTATTGCCATTCGAACGATTTCCATTCGGTCGATTTCCTTTGTTATTTGGCCTATTATTGTTCGACCTCTCTCCGGCGTTATTTCTGTTTTTATCGAAACGATTCAAATCATCCTGATTTTGCATATTGGAAAATCCGCCTGTATTAGCCTCTTTTTTGTAAGCTAAATCTTCTAATTTTTCCGGATATTGGCGATTTTCATTCATCTTAATAATTTCCCAAACTTTATTTAATTCAAAGACCATCAGCTGATTGTTATTAGGTACATTGCTATAAGCATACCATAACAATTTTTTGAAAACATCCATCTTCACAAAGTTGGCTTCGCCCTCTTTGCTGCGTAAACGAATATGTTGTTGAGGAAAATAGCGGATAGAATCCACATAAACATCTTGTTCAAAATTCAAACAACATTTCAATTTGCAACATTGTCCTGCAAGTTTTTGTGGGTTGAGCGGAAGCTGTTGAGAACGTGCCGTTTGTGTCGAAACAGATTGAAATACTGATGTCCATGATGAACAGCACAATTCGCGACCACAAGAGCCTAAACCGCCCATACGCGCTGCCTCTTGCCGAATACCTATCTGCTTCATCTCTATACGAATACGAAAACGTTCTGCTAAAATTTTAATTAATTCGCGAAAATCAACACGATCTTCTGCTGTATAATAAAAAATCGCTTTTGTATTATCTCCTTGATACTCAACATCATTGAGTTTCATACCCAATTTCAAATCTTCTACAATTTTTCGCGTTTCTATCAATGTTTCGTGTTCCCGATCAATACTTACAATCCATTTTTCAATATCCGCCAAACGGGCTTTACGATAAACTTTTTTCAATTCTTCGTGGGTTCGTTTGTGCGATTCCTTGCGGTTGTATTGAAATTCAACCACATCTCCGGTCAAAGAAACAATGCCGATATCGTGTCCCATCGTTGCCTCCACAGCCACCACATCACCCTCTTTGACTTCCAATTCGGGTGGACAATTAAAAAATTCTTTGTGACTGTTTTTAAAGCGAACTTCAATCATGCCATTGCCTTTTTTATTAGGCGACACGGGAAATCCTTTCAACCAATTGTGTGAAAGAAGTTTTTGACAACGTGTTTCTATAATGCGTTCTCCACCAATATATTGATCAATAGAACATTCTTTTTCTTGTTCCGAATTTTCGGGTGTATTATTGTAATCCATTCTTTTTAATTTGTGTTTAGAAAAATTTTAATCTTGATGATTACTTTGTTTTAGAAGGTTATTTTCAAGCTGTTTTTGTAATTCATACCCTTTAACCAACAACGAATCATAACTTCCTTTACGTTGTTGAATCAGTGAAGTGTGATTGATAAATGTATTTTGAAAAAATGTTTCGTCAATAATGTGAGGATTAACGAATTTCAGATGAATTAAATCGAATTCTTTAATGATGATGGGCAACGAAAAAGTGTTAAAATAATCGGAGAAAAAATCGTCAAAAAATTTAATACTTTCTTTATCAGCATAATAATCGATTATTTTTGTTTTTAATTCAAAATCTTGAATAAGGTTGAAGTTGCCGCTATTTACAATGTCGATGTAGGTGGTTTTTCGTGTATCAAGTTGAGAAAGGGTTGACATTAATCCAATAATTCGCACAGATGAATCGGGGTTGATTCTTTCGGTTTCGTTCAATTCGTTCACTATCGGTTTGGCGTGTGAAAGCCATATACTATCGGTTTTGATGCTTTTTTGCAACTCGACAATATCATTGTTGATGTCTTCAAGAAAACTGTTTAAATATTTTCTTTCCAATTGTTTATTGTTATTATTGGTGTTCCAATTGTTTAAGATAAAACCGGCAGTAACACCGAGAAAAACCACAATTAATTCCAAAAATAATGCTTTCCAATCGGTTTTTTTATGTTTTGAAGTTTCTTTGTTTGACATTTTTGTAAATATTTTGAAGAAAAATTAAATAAGTCGAACGTTCTTTGTAGGAAGCCAGCCAACACTGCCATTGGCGATTTTAATTTTATACCAATCATCTACACTTTCCAAAACATACACTTTGGCACCTTCGTGCAACACAAAAATATCGGTACTGCCTTCGGTAGGTGAGCTTTTAATGGTAACGGAAGGTGAAAAAACGATGGCACTGTCATTTTGCAACAGATGGTTGGTTTCGATGCGTGCCGAAAAAAAGGCCACAACCGATAAAAACAGCATAACCAGTCCGACCCAAAAACCGACTTTTCGCAAAACCATATTGCGCGATAGAAAATAGAAGCCCAAAAGCAGCAACGCTACAACAAAGAAAATGACAGTTCCGATTGCCCATTGGTCGGCAGAAAAGATTTTGCGAACATCTTTCATCCAACGAATCAGAAACATTTCCGGAACAACTTCTATTTTATCAGGAATGCGACTATTGACCAATCCCAAATTATACAAAGCGTCTTCATCATTCGGATCTAATTTCAACGATTTTTCATAATACCAAATTGCTAAAGCCAACTCATTGATTTTGAAAGCTGCATTTCCGGCATTGAAATATAATTCAGCCGATTCGTAACCTTGTGCCAGCACCGATTCATATTCTTGTAACGATTGCCGATAAAATCCCTGAACATAATGTTTGGTAGCTGAATCTATTTGTTGATGAGGCGGTAATACGGTAACGCTTTCTTCGGTGGCACCTGCAATATGAATAGTTGAATCAGTATTGGTAGTAATTTCGTCTTGAGAAAAGACATTCGCAACACAAAAAATAAAAAATAAAATTCCAAAAATGTGTTTCATAATATCTGTAATTATTTCTTTATTATCTATTTATTATTCAAATGATAAAAATATGAATGCTTGCTCTTATCGTAAATTTTGTTCAATTTTACTAATCACATTCAACGAATCGTTATAGATTTTTTCCATATCGTGTTGTTTATCCCCCGGAGCATAACGGGCAAATTCGCAATCATCCAAAATTCCTACAATCTCTTTAATAAATTCTTCATTCACTGCTTTTTCCCGCAGAACTTCTTCTACTGTTTCTTTGGAAAGTTCAGAGCGTTGAATGGTGAATTTGTCGCTCAAATAGCCCCACAACGCTTGTGTATTCTCTTCAAAAAATGCATCCGGTTGGTTGGCTTTCAAGAAAGTGAGACCCTTTTTCAGTCGTGAACGTGCAATTTTTGTCGCTTTTTTATTACGCATCAAAGCAAGATTGCCGTGTTTTTTACGCATTTTGTTGGTAAGAATTAAAATAAGAATGAACAACACCAAACTTCCGGCAATAATTGCATAGAAATAAATTGTACCAAAAACGTGGTTCCCGATCTGTTGTAGCTCAAACGGTGGAATTTTGATATGACGAACATCGTTGCCTATATATTTTATATCCTCTTGACGTACTGCCGAATAGGAAACCGTTTGATCATTCTCACTACCTTTTTCCACTTCAATATTATACGCTGGCGCTGTTAGTGTAGCATAATTTTGTGTTGCCGGATTAAAAAACGAAAAATTCATTTCCGGAATAGAAAAGGTGCCAGCTGCGCGTGGAATGATCAGATATTCAAAAGTTTTCCAACCAGAAACGCCGCTGCTGCTATTTTTGACGTTGTGCGACACTTTGGGCGGATAAACTTCAAAATCGGGCGGAAAATTGATTTCCGGCAATTCTACTAACTCCACATTTCCTGTTCCCGAAACAGTGTATTTCAATGTGATAGCATCATTAGTCTTCAATTGTTGTTTATCAATATCCGATTTGAAAGTATATTCACCCACCACTCCATTAAAAGAAATGGGTTTATTGGATTGTGGTAACGATTTAACATTCAAACTAATGGCATCTGATTTAATATTCAACTGACGATTTTCTATCGACCCCATATTAAAAAAACTGTCGAAAAACGGGTCGCCGCTACTTTGCCGTTGGGTGCGATATTGTGCCAAAATTTCATATTCTAACGGCTCAATAGTAATTTCGCCTGAACGCACCGGAAACAAAGCGATTTTTTTCAATTCAGCAGTCGTATAACGCACACCGTCAATCACTTCTTCACGTTGTTGTAACTGACGACTTTGGTCTAACAAATCTTGCATCCAAAATCCTTGATAGGTATTAGTGCCTTTGGGTTGCAAACTCGAAATACCCACTTTGGTAAAAAGTTTATAAGTTACAATGGTTTGTTGTCCTTGATATGGATTTCGATTAGATACATACGTTTTGATGAAAATATCTTTGCCTCCCGACTGAACAGATTCCGAAGTCCCTTGTCCTTGCGAATGATTTCCTTTTCCCGATTTGCTTTGTTGCGAAGCTGATGGTGCTGATTTTTCAACTTTTATGGTTAATGCGTTGGACTTATATGTTTTTCCATTCACTGTGATGGTAGCGGGTTGAATTTCAAAATGCCCTTGTGTGACTGCTTGCAAATAGTACGTATAAGTCAAATTAACCGACTTATTCATTTTACCGTTGATAAATTGCACACTCGTGCTGGAAGAGGGATTAGGACCTCCCAAGATCTGAAATCCTTGAAATTTTGGTCCCACAAAATTCTTTCCATCTGCATTCACAGCATAAGAAACAGAAAATTGATTGCCTTCGGCAACTATTTCAGGTGCATTGGCAGTAAATTCAATTTGAGCAAATAGAGAAAACGATGCTAAACAAAAGATTGTTAATAAAATACATCTACGAATGTCCATTTTTTTTAATTCTTAAAAAGTTTGCAAAGTTACGATTTTTAAAACAACAAATAACAACGATTTACCAAAACATTTATTGCTTTTTGACACCTTAATGCCTTAATATAAAAACATCAAAGCCTCAAAAGCGAATTTGGGTTTATCGATTTTGTTAACAATGCTCTTTTCGTAACAAATCGTCGATCGTTTTTACCGGATTAAACGTGATGAGCGGCACTTCAACAAAAAGGGTGATCCAGTGTGCCATGGCTCCATTCCACAACCCCGGCAACTCTTGTGCTTTCAATGGTTTTCCGTCTTTCGATTTTTCGGAAATAAAACCGGTATCAGCATCCACAAACTGCAATAAATTAAAAGACTTCCCTTCAAAATCTTTCGTGTAACAAACCAAATCAACGGGATTGAAATGCGTTGATTGTGCCATTATTGCAGCTTGTTTTGGATCTTTTTTATCGACTTGCGAACTTTCTACAATTTGTAAAGTGCCGTCTTCTACAAAAAACGGACCTCCCCCCGGTTCACCTTCGTTTTTTACCATGCCACAAACACGAATCGGTTTGTTGAGCATCGAAAACAAAATATCCGTTTGATCTTGCTCTGATTTTGTTTCAAAACATGGATCGAATGATTGTTGTAAAGTTTCAGAGAGAAATTTTTTCCCTTCGGTTATGGCAGCTTTCGGTTCTGTTTTCAAACGTTTCAAAATATCGTGAACTTCGTTTTTAGTTTTGAGTAACAAGCCGCCAATCAGTTTTTTGTAATAAACGGTTTCCGATTTCAAGCGATCGGGAACTACATTATCGATATTTTTTATAAAGACGATTTCTTGAGGCAAATCGTTGAGATTTTCAATCAAAGCACCATGACCGCTGGGGCGGAACAACAAGCTGCCATCTGTATTTCTAAATGGAGTATTATCCAAATTGACGGCAATGGTATCGGTCGATTTTTTTTGAACCGAAAACGAAATATGAAACGTTACGCAAAACCGTTCTTCATACTTTTTAACCGATTGTAAAATAGCCTTTTGAAACAGCACTTGATGTTCGGGAGAAACGGTAAAATGGATATAAACCTCGTTTTTGGAATTTCGGGCATACAACGCTCCTTCCACCAAATGCTCTTCGACCGCTAAACGTGCTTCCTCTTCATAGTGATGAAACCGAATCAAACCTTTGGGCAAATTGCCGTAATTTAATCCTTCTTGATTCAAAATCAATGAAATAACACGTTTTTTATCATCTACAGAAAGCGGTTGATTGAGATCTATTTCTTGTGATCGACATAACCATTGAAGTTCGTTGTAAAAAGCAAATTTTTTCAAATTCGTCAAAACAGCTTCAACTGCTTGGCTCTCTTTATCTTCGTTGATAAATGCAAACAAATCTTTGAACATTCGACTGGCAGCACCCGATGCCGGAACAAATTTAACAACTTGACAATGTATCGACTGCTCTTCATAAAACGAAACCAATTGGTGGGCATCAATGCCTTCGAAAGACAAAATGCCGTGATTATCTTTGGTTGCCGATTGCTGCAATTTCAAAAACGGAAAACCTGTTTCAAAATGGTGAATTTGTTGCTCAACCGATTCTTCGGTTTGACCTTGATATGCAATTTGTTCCAAGTCGTGATTAGTAAAAGATTTCATGGGATTTACGGGTTTAAAATGTTTTATATTTTATTGAATATTTACTATTTGTAAAAAAGTTACAAATTTTGAAGTCGAAGATGGATATAAAATATTACGATGATCTTCGTATCAAAATACCGTGCAAAAGTACATCAAATAATCAAAAAAAACATAATGGAACAACAAAAATCACAATTTAAAAATCACGAAAGCGTTTTCATATTTTCTTAACTTTGTCCCTTCGTTTCATCAATTGAATAAAAATGAAAAAATCGATACTTTTTTTGAACATATTTTTAGGAATTGTTTTCCAAATTTTATTTGTAATCAACTTACAATCACAAGATTCCAACACAAATTTTTATGATGAAAATCATTTACGTTTCGAAGATTATGTGTATGTCGAAGGTATAAAAACGGTACAATTAAGTCGCAAAAGTGATGTGTTTGCAATGCCCGTAATGCCTTTGGGATCGAAAAATTCGCTCTTGCTCTCTTTTGATGAGTTGGGTGATGAATATCGCGAATATCGCATGACGTTTATTCATTGCGATGCCACATGGAATCCCAGCGATTTGCGCGTTGAAGAATATATTAGTGGTTACTACGAAGATGAAATTGATGATTATAAATTCTCTTTCAATACTATACAACATTACGTTCATTACAATAAAATTTTTCCGACTGACGATTTAATGCCGACAAAATCGGGAAATTATCTGCTGTTGGTTTATGAAGACGGTTACAAAAACGAACCTGCTTTCAGTTTACGTTTTATGGTGGTGGAACATCTAATTTCGTTTGAAAATTATAATGTTGAACGCGATCGTCGTCCGGAATTTTATTTTGAAAAACAGGTGGTAAATTTTTCGTTAAAATTGGGCAATCAACGAATTTTATTTCCGGAACGTGATTTAAAAGTGATGATTCGTCAAAACCGAAGATGGGATAATGCAAAATTTTTACAACCGTTAAACATCAAAGGAGATGTGTTTGATTATAATTTTTATAACGGAGAAAACGCGTTTAACGGCGTGAATCAATATCGTTATTTCGATATGAAAACCGTAGAAACCAACACAATGCAAGTAGCTCATAGCCGTCGAACAGAAAATGGTATTGAATGGTTTTTGTTACCGGACGAAATTCGGAGAAAAACGCCCTATTCCGATTACGAAGATATTGACGGTCATTATTATATTAAAACCGAAGATGAAACCGACAGCGACATTGAATCGGAATATGTGCGGGTACACTTTTATTTAAAATACGATGTTCCGATGCATGATGGCGATTTTTATCTCTTGGGAGATTTGACCATGAATCAGTTGAACAACCATTCAAAAATGACCTACAACTACGACGAACACGCCTACGAAGCCACTTTATACCTTAAAATGGGGTATTATAACTATTTATACGCCTACCTACAAAACGGGAAAACCGTTGCCGAACCCGAATTTTTGGAAGGCAACCATTGGGAAACCAACAACACCTACGATATTTACGTTTATTATCGCGAATCGGGCGAACATTACGACCGCCTGATTGGGTTTTTGGAATTATAAAAAAAGTAACGCAACTTTTTTGCTTACAACTTTTTACGTTTTTGTTTTTCCCCTAATGGAGCAGTGCAACTCGGAAGCCGGTGTCGTAAAAGGAACTCGCGTGGCTGAAGCGACATGACACGCGGCAACCCATCGCACTATTGCACCAGCTACCGCCACGCAAAACGCGGAACGAACCCAATGCGGGTCCTGTAGGATTTGTCTGACTGCCACTACTGTAACTACCTTTCCAATCCTGACAAACCTCCCAAACATTGCCGCTCAAATCATATATTCCTAACTCATTGGGTATTTTTTGTCCAACGCGATGTGTTGTACTGCCGCTGTTATAATAATACCATCCAACATTTCCTAAAGTATTACTGCCGCTGTATTTATAACCATTACTTTTGTTGCCTCCTCGCGCTGCAAACTCCCATTGGGCTTCGGTGGGTAAAACAAAATTTTTACCGGTCAACGCATTCAGCTTTTGTAAGAAATCTTGAATATCGTTCCAACTCACTTGCTCTACCGGACAATCATCGCAGCCGCTAAAATAACTCGGATTGTCACCAATAATTGCCCGCCATTGTGCTTGTGTTACCTCATACTTCTCGATATAAAAATCGCTAAGCGTTACTTGATGAACAGGACTTTCATTATCAAAGGCTTCTTCATCGTAGTTAGCTCCTGAAGGGTCTGTATTCTGCGATCCCATCATAAAGGTGCCGCCTTCTACTGCTATCATCTCAAAGGTGACATCGTTGATAGTAACCGTAAAATCTTCAAACATTTTTGGTGTATCGTTTCCGCCATTATTTCCGTTTTCATCGTCTTTTTTACATCCCTGAAAAGTTGCCAACAACATACTGCCAACAAGTAGCATCATTGAAATTGTAAATATTTTTTTCATACATATTGTCGCTCTGTTATATCCCATCGGCACATCGGTTTTTGATAAAAAGTTATTATTTTTTGTTTTATTAATACATTATTTCCGATTTTGCAAGTAGATTTCCCATCTCTAACAGATGCTTTATGATGAATATTTCAATCTTTTTTATGATAGCACTTTATAATATTAATAATAAATGTGTTATAAAACAAAAAGAGTGCTTTGAATTTCTCTACAAATATAAAAACATTTTTATTCAAAATTTCAAATAGTTGTATTTAAATATATCACAAAATGTTGATGTTTTTAACAAACGATTTTTACGAGTCTTTACATGGAATCACCACCAATTGATTGCCTTGTTTTTGAATGGTAATGGTGTGTTGCGGGTTTTCGTTTTCTGGTTCGGATAAAATCAAAATCTAATGCTTGTTTTTATATTAGAGTACTGTTATTGGAAAAATTAGTCAGTAGTTGAATTTTTTATTATTGATTATCTAATTTTTTTTGGATGTTGCAAAAAAATTCAAAAAACAAGAAAAAATCCCGACCAAAGG
>JAQUSR010000137.1 GCA_028710155.1 Bacteroidales bacterium
CATTTCATCAACATTAATGCACAATCATCTTACATCAAAAAATTCACACCGGACGCAGCCATTTTTATCCAAGAAGTAGATGCGTTAGTGTCGCCCGTTACGCTCCAAAATATTTCATTCGATGGAGTAATATTCATGGAGCAATTCAAAAAAGATTGGACAAATGGTGTTTACACACCTCAAGAGCAAGAAAAAATGTTCGAAATTGTCAATAAAATGGTCGATAAACGTTTTCAAGTTCGCACCTATATTGCCTATTTTATATCTTCTCAACGATTGAAACAGAGGACGCAAGATCGACAAGGATGGGAAGCATGGCATCAAGGATTAAATTATATTGCCGATCATGAGCGACATGAAATACTTTCCAACTATCTGCTTGCTACAGAAACCTTGTTGTTAAGAAATGCTTTTTCAAGTTTTCGAAAAGTGGATTGGTTGACTACCGACACCAATTATCAATTTCGTTTCGATTCGATACCCTACATCGAATTTCCAACCACCGACATTTTCATCTGTTTTAATCAAGATACGATACGTTTACATCAAACTTCAGGGCGATTCTATCCGTTACAATTCATATTAAAAGGCAATGGAGGAACTTTTTATTGGGATCGACAAAAAATTTCTCACGAAAAAATTTGGGCAGAACTTTCCTCCTATTCATTAGAAACACTTATCCAAGAAGTACGGTTTGAAAATGTCCGTTTCTATCACAAAGATTATTTTTCAAACTACATTACCGGTACCATCGAAGATAAAGCTTATGATAGAAGGGCTGACTTTCCCTATCCAAAATTTGTTTCTGACAAAGTTGATTTAGAAATTCGACAACTCTATCAAAACTTTGATTATCAAGGTGGTTTTCGAATGTCGGGCGCTAATATTTTCGGTTATGGCACTCTTGAGCAA
This sequence comes from Bacteroidales bacterium, assembly GCA_028710155.1. Taxonomy (GTDB): domain Bacteria; phylum Bacteroidota; class Bacteroidia; order Bacteroidales; family WRLA01; genus WRLA01. The sequence continues at coordinate 913 of JAQUSR010000137.1, forward strand.
CTTGCTAATTTATATGTTTCGGTCAACCAAGTTAACAACATTTCGATGAAATCGTTGGAATTTGCTTTTTCACCAAATCATATAACCTCTGACAAAGTATCCTTCAATATTCGATGTGATAAAGATTCGTTGTACCATCCGGAAATGGTCATGGCTTACAACAATATCTCCAAAGAAATAACTTTGATGAAAGGAAAAGGCACGATGGGAGCTATGAGTGTCATTGATTCGTACCATAAAGTAGATATCAGTTGTGAGGCACTATCATGGAAATTGGAAAGTGGAGAAATTGACTTTACTGCCGACATCGGCATCAAAAAAACCGCAAAGGCTTCTTTCGTATCACACAATTATTTTCGTGCAAGAAATTATCGTAAACTACAAGGATTAGATGTAGAAAACCCTTTAAATATTATCGTTCCTCTTTCCGAGCGGCTGAACAGCGATTTTATATCGTTTGACGACATTGCTCAAGAGATGAAAACCACATTGAATCAAGCTAAATTATTGATGGCAGAAATTGCTCAAAAAGATTTTATCTTTTTCGATTATGCCCACGACGGCATTATTCTTCGCGACAAAGCAAAAATCTATCCCCTTGCCTATCAACGCAAAATTGATTATGACAATTTGATCTTTAATTCCAACGAATCTAAAACAAATGCCAAATTGATCTTGGATTCAAAGGATATGTTCATTTTCAATATTGATCGTATTTGGTTGAGTGATAGTCAAGCCGTTGGTATCATGACCTACGTCAACGATATCGTTTTACAAAAAAATCGCGATTTTTCTTTTCTAGGGTTTGTCGGTGCCGGTTCATTCGATTTTTTCACGGATTCTTTAGTTTATTCCTATTTCAGCTATCAAGATTTCAGCATTACGTTACCGCTTATTTCATCGTTGGAGTTTTGGGTAGATGACTCAACGCAAACCGGCGCCGATGGCAACTATCTACAAATTCCCGTTACTTCGTTCATTGAACAAATCAGCGGAAAATTGTATATCGATGAACCCAATAATAAATCCGGCATTAAACATTACGACAAATATTCCTATTTTGAAGCCGGCATTACAGATCGCTCTGCCATCTATTACAACCTTGCTTATGCCCCGGAAAAATATCCAAAAGATCGATTTCGTTTTAAAGTTTTTCCATTTATCATCAACGATTTACAAAAAACTAATATTGAAACTATGAAAATTCCGGGTATGCTCGAATCATCGAATATCATTCCGGATTTAGAAACCGTTGCAACATTACGTCCTGATTATTCATTGGGATTCAATATGTTGACACCGGAAGATGGTTTTTCGATGTATCAAGGAAAAGGTCGTTTTAAAGGCACCATCGATTTAAGCAACCATGGATTTTTTGCCGATGGTGCATTAAATTATTTGTCGTCAACCTCTATAAGTGATGAAAAAGATATTTGGGATGAACATAGTTTTGTCTTCTTCCCTGATTCGAGTTTGGCAAAAATAGAAACATTTGATATTCAAGAAGTAAAAACAGGTGTAGAATTTCCAATAGTTCATGGCGATACCATTGATCAACGATGGTATCCTTACCAACAATTGATGGTCAATCAAAATATTGGAGCACCATTTTCAGTATTCAAAGAGAAACTACAATTTTCAGGTGCATTTCATTTATCGCCAATGGGTTTGAAAGGTTTAGGTAAAATCAATCTAACACAAATGTCGATTGTCTCTTCCAACGATTTTCTTTTTAAAAGCACCTCTTTTTCATCACCTAATGCCGATGTTTCCATTCTTTCAAGAGATTTGAGAAAACCTGTTTTTAATGCCTATCATTATGCATTCACGATGGATATGGAAAAACGTAGTGGTGAATTTGTGCAACACGACGACTCTTCTTATGTCGACTTTCCGGAAAACTATTTCATGGCTACCGGTTTCAACTTTCTGCTCAATATGGATAGTATGACTTTCAATTTGTACACGCCAAAAGAGCCGAACCCATATTCACCATTAAAAAATATGAATTTTTTGGATTTAATTGACCTTTATGACAACCATCAAATTCACGGACCATTAATTACTTCTACCAATATTCATCACAACGGATTGTGTTTCAACTCGTATAAAGCCCAACTTTCGGTTTTACCCGATCAACATATTCTTCATTTTTCGGAAATTCCATTAATCAAAATTGCCGATAGTTATATCATTCCCAAAGACGGTCAATTTGAAGTTGCCGACCATCCTGATACTATTTATCTTCCACAATCGGAGTTAATGCTCAAAAAAGATAGTATCCATCACTACATTTATGATGCCGACATTAAAGTTTTGGGACAAGATGAATATCTATCACAAAAAGCCACGTATGATTATATAAGTCTCAATGACACTATTCCCATTCATCTTAACAATATTTATATCGACAAAAACACTAAAACATCTGAAGCTAAAGGGTTTATAGACGACTCCATCAACTTTCAACCAAGTCCTTATTTCAATTATTACGGCGATGTAAAACTTAATTGTGAATCACCTTTTCTTCAATTCTTCGGCTATTTGAATATCAATGAAGATGATTGCGATACTTTATCGGCACCATGGATTGCCATCGATACAATTATCGACCCAAAACATCCGGTCATACCAATTCCGAAAAAAACTTTTAATGATGAAAATAAAGTAACTTTCAACGGATTGGCACACGGTTTTAATGGTCATTATTTTCGATTCTATAATAGTTTGTTTCGTCCCATCAAAAATGTCCGAAATGATGATACCATTTTCTCTATTCACGGTCTCATGGTTTATGACGAACTCTATCACGAATATCGCATTGGAGAAGCTCCCGTTTTAGAGAACCCTACAGAGCCTTACAATCTTTTGAGATATAATCCTACTACTTGTATGACTATCGGCAATGGAATCATCAATCTTCATCCGCACTTTGCTCAAGACAATATCAACTTAAAAACTTATGGTTCATATTTTTACAATCATAATTCAGATAGCCTCTACTTTGATTTAACCACAGAATTATATCTTCCATTCAATAAAAAGCTGATGGAAAAAATCGTCAATTTGCTGGTTAACAGCTCGCTGCCGTCAGGAGAGTCGTTGCATAAACCGTTTATGAATAAATACTTTAATTATTGTATCGGCAAAGAACGACGCGAAGAACTCAGCAACAACTATTTAAATAGCAAATATGTGCTACCGAAAGAATTTTCCAATACCTTTGTTTTTTCCAACATCCCGTTTCGATGGAAACAATCGGAATACTCTTATTATTATTCCGGAGAGGTTGAGTTAACGTTAGCCCATCAAAAAATCATTAACAAAAAAATCCCCATTAGCATCATCTACCAAAAACATCTCACCGGCAATAATGATAAATTACAAATTTATTTTGAAACTGATGACGATCATCAATTCTTCTTACTATTCAACGATCGCGGAAAATCCTTTATCTGGTCTTCAAATATCGAAATACAAACACTAATTTCCGATAAAGACGATGACAAAGACAAAACAAAAAAAATCAATCTGGAATGGATTGATGAAAAAGCGGTACAACAATTTTTTGAGAAAATCAGAACATTTGAATAAAAAACAATAGCGGTCTTATAAGCGGGATTCTGTACTTTCTTGCAAAAGTTTCTGTCATTTATCTTGATTCATCGTCGCCGATGAACTCTATCAGCCTACCCTCCACATGTTTGTCGAAACAAACGAAATGGGCAATTTCATAATGTGGTATATTTGGCTTTTCAACCCATAAGGTTTATTCCTATTGTATGTTACCATACAACAGCGTAAGCTCTTACCTCACGTTTTCACCCTTGCTCAAAAAGAGCGGTTATTTTCTGTAACACGATCTGTCATTTCATTATTACTAATCAAATGCCTTCCCGTTAGGAAGTATGGTGCCCTATGTTGTCCCGACTTTCCTCATTTCCAGCTACTTGAAAACGCGACAGAACCGACCGCTATTGCGAGTGCAAAGGTAGTACTATTTATGATTGGTTGGTTAATATTTGTAAAGTTTCGCATTCTTCCTGATTAATAGGACAAAAATCTTGCAATCCTCAATATTCCACCATGAAATTTCCAAAATATGAAGAGTGAAGAAAAAATTAGCAAACTTTGCGAAATGCTAATCATACTAAAAGAAACGAAAACGCCTCGTCTCAGTTTCAAATTTCACCTTTTCCGTATCAAAAACGCGAGCAATTGTTCCGTCATTAATCAATGTTTGTGGAGTGCCTTGAATCAGTTGTCGTTAATCATCAATAACCCACAAATTATCTGCCATGGATAACGCCATCTCAACGTCGTGTGTAGAAATCAAGATGGATTTTTGTTCGTTGGCAGCCCATTGTTGTAATCGTTGCATCATCTCCATTTTTGCCGGAAAATCAAAAAATGCCGTGGGTTCATCCAATAAAATCAAATCGGTTTGTTGTGCTACAACGCGGGCTAAAGCAGCTTTTTGTCGTTCTCCATCGCTTAACTCGTCTAAAAAACGATTTTTAAGTTCTTTTATACCAACAACTTTAATAGCATTATCAATGATGTTAATATCAGTTTCTGACATTTTTACACCGGCATTTATATATGGATAACGCCCAAACGATACCAAATCGAAAACCTTCATATAAGAAACTGACACCGACTGTGTTAATACGATTCCCATTTTTTTGGCAATCTCCTTTTCTGACATGGAAGAGAGGTTTTCTTCCGATAAAAATATAGAACCCGACAAAGGCATTAGTAACCCCGA
>JAQUSR010000013.1:0-3932 GCA_028710155.1 Bacteroidales bacterium
GCTTTTACAATGGCAGGCATCGATTTTGGAACGCCTTCCAAAACCGATTTTTTTCCCTCTTTTTCTAATTTGATACGTTCCCAATTATCTTTAACCTCTTTGGCATCGGCAACTTTAGTGTCACCGAAAATATGAGGATGACGTTGAATTAATTTGTGATTGATATTGGTTAAAACATCAGATATGTCAAAAAGCCCTTTTTCTTTTCCGATTTTTGCATAAAAAACAATATGCAACATCAAATCACCTAATTCTTTACAAATTTCTTGCGACTGATTTTCTAAAATGGCATCCGAAAGTTCAAAAGTTTCTTCTATAGTAAGATATCGTAGTGATTCCCATGTTTGTTGTCGATCCCAAGGACAACCCACACGCAATTGATCCATAATTTCTAATAATTGCTCGAATACTTCTAATTCTTTTTTCATTTTATGGTTTTATTCAAATGGTTGTAATATTTTTTTTGTGATAGCCACTTTTTCGTCCAACATGGCTTTTGTGGCGGCTTCGGCAATAAAACGTAAAAAAGGCTCTGTGTTGGAAGGTCTGATGTTAAACCACCATTCCGGAAATTCCATTCTATACCCGTCAAAATCAAGGAGTTTTGTGGGCTTTTCGTGTTGCGAGAAATATTCTGTAACAGCTTTCATCGCCTCTTCTTTATGTTCAATGCGAAAGTTTATTTCGCCGGAATTTTGGTAGCGACTGATTTTTGCTATGAGTTGCGAAAAGGTAACTCCTTCTTTTTTAAAACGATGAATAATGTTTAACACCAAAATTGATGCCAACAATCCGGAATCGGAGTAGAAAAAATCGCGAGAATAGTAATGTCCGGCAAGCTCTCCGCCATAAATACCGTCAATTTCGCGAAGTTTAGTGGCAGCATACGCTCGCCCGACTCGCCAAATTTCCATCTCTGAACCAAATCGGGCAATATATTCTCCCACTGCTTTTGAAGTTCTAATATCTTGAATGACTTTTCCTTGCTGATGTCGCTCCTCTAAAAAATAGTGTGCTAAAACGGCAATGATCAAATCGGGTTGAACAAATTTTCCTTGTTCATCCGTAAACATCACACGGTCGGCATCGCCATCGTAAATAACGCCGATGTCGGCTTTGGTTTGAATAACCAAGTTTTCCAAATCGCGAACATTTTCCGGAATCAAAGGGTTGGCTTCGTGGTTGGGAAAAGTACCATCTAAAACTTCGTAAAGATAGTGCGGTTGCTCTCCAAACAATTGTTTAACAAATAATCCCGCCATTCCATTCGAACAATCCATGGCAATTTTCAAACCGCTTAAATCGTGTTTATACGACAGCAAAAACTGCAAATATTCCGATTTATAATCTACTTTTTTAACTACACCGCGTTGTTTTTCAACAATAATTGGATGGTCAAGTTTCGATTCAACGGTTTGTAAGCCGTTATCGTAACCAATCGGAGAAGCATTTTTTCCGGATACTTTTAATCCGTTGTGATTCTTTGGATTATGCGAAGCTGTAATCATCACGGAGCAGCCGTAGCCTTTTTGGGCGGTCGTCCAATAAATATAAGGCGTGGTGCCAATGCCCGTATCGTCCACATCAACACCGGCATCGTTGATACCGCGACAAAGATAATCGAAAATTTCGTCAGATGAAAGGCGAACATCGCGACCTACCAAAATTGTGCTGATATTCATTTGTTTTGCCAACCAAAAACCGATTTTATAGACATCGTCTTTATTAAAATCAGTGTTGTAAACACCACGAATGTCGTAAGCTTTGAAGGCTTTCATATTGTTTGATTTTTGTTTTGAAAAATTATTTTGAGCCAAAAGAATCGTTTATTTCTTTCTGGTTTTATACATTAACGTCATGCTTTTCAACGAAATATCCATAAACAAAATATTCGGATTGGCGTTACGCTCAATATGATATTCGGCTTCTTCAAACATTTCTGTAAATACAGGAATGCTGTCAACGGTGAAAAAAGTCGTGCATTTTGAAATAAAATCCAATTCGGCACCAATGGTTTTGATTTTTTCTTTCCCGAAAGCCAAGTTTTGCAAACCCCATTGCATCATCTGTAAACAATAGCCGAAAAATGCTTTTTGCTGCTCGCGACCCATTTTAGAAAATTCCTCCGATAGAGCGGCCGCTTCGGCAACTTGTCCTTTATAGCAATAGCTCATCCACGATTTAAACATCTCGAAAAAGCGTTGGTCGTTATCGTCTTTTTGCAAATGTTCAGATACTTTTAACCAGTTTCCTTCCGATAAATTAAGGATGCGTTCCACCAACGTTTCATCCTTTTGACCCCAATTTTGCAAAATGGCAGCGCGCATCGAAGCCTCGTCAATGCGGTCGGTTTTCACCATTTGTGTTCGCGATTTAATGGTACTTAAAATCTCTTCCGGACTTTCGGTGATGAGCAGAAATAGGGTTTTTTCGGGCGGTTCCTCAAAGAGTTTCAATAATTTCGGAGCAGCTTGATATTGAAGCTTTTCAATCATCCAAATAATCATGATTTTATACTCCGATTCGTAGCTTTTTCGATTGAGTGTTTTGATGATCTCTTCAGCCTCTTTAGCATAAATGGTGCCTTGTTTATTTTCAACATCAATGTGTTGATACCAATCTTGCAAATCGAAATAGCCGTTGGTTTCGGTGAGCAGAGAACGCCATTCGGGAAGATAATCGCGACTGATTTCTTTGTCGTTGTTTTTGATGGTCGGATAAACAAAATGCAAATCGGGATGTACAAATTTCTTGAATTTGATGCACGAAGGACAAACGCCGCAAGCATCTGTGGCTGTGCGATTTTTGCAGTTGATATAGGTGGCATACGCTAACGCCAACGGCAATTTTCCGCTGCCCGCCGGACCGGTGATAAGTTGTGCATGGCTGACACGTTGGTCTAACACCGTTTGAATCAACCGCTCCTTTACAGTTTGTTGCCCGATAATATCTTGAAATAACATGGGAGCAAAGGTAATACTATTCCGTAAAAACAGTTGATGATTTTTGTTTTTAAGACAAGATTTTCTATAGATTTTTCATCATTAAATCCCTCACTTTTGAGACCGCAAAAAGCAAAAATTTTTAAATTGATAAGATTGAATTTCAAGATACAACATGATTTTAAGTTTATGCTAAATGTAGGGGAAACCAAATTTAAAAATAGCTTCGATGTACTGATCATTTTTCAACTTTTATCCATGAATTTTTAAAAAATTTTTTTTGTAAGAAAAATCGAAAAAATATAGGAGAAATTCAAAAAATCACTACTTTTACACCGAAAAAATTTTAAAAAAAAAGGAAGGGTTATGGGATTGTTTTCGTTTCTTACTAAGGAAGTTGCAATAGATTTAGGAACTGCAAATACAATAATTATTTACAACGACAAGGTGGTGGTAGATGAACCATCCATTGTTGCCATAGAACGAAGTACCGGAAAAGTGATGGCGGTGGGAAGACGAGCTCAAATGATGCACGGAAAAACGCATGATAATATCAAAATTGTTCGACCGTTGCAAAATGGAGTGATTGCCGATTTTCAATCTGCTGAATATATGATTCGTGAATTTATCCGCAAAATACCAACAAAATCATTGATTCCCAGCTCATTAAAGATGGTGATTTGTATTCCTTCGGGAATCACGCCTGTTGAAGAAAGAGCGGTTAAAGATTCTGCCGAACAAGCCGGTGCCAAAGAGGTAAAGTTGATTCACGAACCTATGGCTGCTGCCATCGGTATTGGTTTGGATGTGCTTGAACCTAACGGAAATATGGTAGTGGATATCGGTGGCGGTACTTCCGAAATTGCTGTGATTGCATTAGGCGGCATCGTCAATAATGAATCCATCGATATAGCCGGAGACGAATTTAATATGGATATCGTCGAATATATGCGTAAACAACACAATATCAATATTGGAGAACCATCTGCC
>JAQUSR010000013.1:3942-27293 GCA_028710155.1 Bacteroidales bacterium
GGTGCAGTTATTACCGAATTGGAAAACGAACCGCCGGATGCAAAAGTGCACGGACGTGATGTGATGACAGGTATTCCGCGTGAAGTAACTGTTGGTTATAAGGAAATTGCAATGTGTTTGGATAAATCTATTTCCAAAGTGGAACAAGCGGTTTTACGTGCTTTGGAACAAACACCTCCCGAGTTGTCTGCCGATATTTTCCGCACAGGTATCTATTTGGCCGGTGGCGGTGCCTTATTACGCGGTTTGGATAAACGTTTGCACGATAAAACCAAATTACAAGTTCATGTTACAGAAGCTCCGTTGCATGCTGTGGCACGCGGCACCGGAATTGCTTTAAAAAACTTCAACAAGTTCCCGTTCTTAATCAAATAGAACATTTGTTGAAATGTTATCACAACTCACTGAGAGATATATCGTCTCTTTCAGTGAGTTTTTTTTCGCTTAAAACAAAAAAATGAAAAATAGTATTTGCTGTAAGCCTAAGAAAAATATTTCTCGAATCAATGCTCCTGCTTCTAAAAGCATGATGCAACGAGTGGTTGCTGCTTCCGTGTTTTGCCGGTCAGCCATCACCATCTATCAACCCAGCTATTGTCAAGATTCGTTGGCGGCTTTGACGATGGCACACAATTTAGGTGTTTTTAAGTTAGAAAGCTGCGATACTACCATTTTAAAACCTACTAATCAACAAGTTAATCGTGTTTTGGATGCGGGCGATTCCGGATTGGCTTTTAGAATGTTTGTGCCGATAGCAGCAACTTTTGGCGGATCTTTTCAGTTTGTTTTGGGAAAATCGTTGCAGAAACGTCCATTGAAATTCGTGGAAGAGGTGTTGCATCAAAGTGATATTGCTACTTCTCTTTCTCCCGATTCATCAGTGTTTACAATCAATGGAACTTTGAAAGCAGGAAACTATACTATTGATGGAAGTGTTAGTTCTCAATTGCTTACCGGTTTGTTGATGGCACTTCCAACATTGAAAAACGATTCTTTTTTGGAAGTTCAAAACCTCAAAAGCCGGTCTTATATTGATTGGACGTTGCAAATACTAAATAGATGTGGAATCACGATTGATCATAAAGATTATCAATATTTTACGGTTTACGGTAATCAACAATATCAAGCCGATACATTTTGGATAGAAGGCGATTGGAGTAATGCTGCTTTTGCTTTAGTTTTGGGTGCTATTGATCATCCCGTTCAAGTAAAGAATTTGAATCTTCATTCAGTGCAAGCTGATAAAGTTATCATTGATGTATTGCAAGCGGTTGGTGCTCATGTAAAGATGGATAATGAAAGTATTTTTGTTTCAAAAGGATGCTTACAACCGTTTTCCTTTGATGCCGATAATTCACCAGATTTGGTGCCGCCTTTAACCTTGTTAGCGGCATGTTGTGACGGAGTTTCAACAATATATCATGTTGATCGGCTGAAATTTAAAGAAAGTAATAGAATAGAAGCATTGATGGATGTTTTCAGAAAGTTGAATATTACAGTATATGAAGAAAACAACACCTTAAAGATTCAGGGTGGCACCATTAAAGGCGGCTTGGTAGATTCTTTCAACGATCATCGAATTGCCATGACCGCTGCCATAGCATCGTTTGTTTCAGAAAATCCCATAGAAATCACACAAAATCAATGTGTTGAAAAATCATATCCGGAATTTTGGAATGTTTTTTTTGAGCGTTAATCTTATTCAATTACCTGTAACGCCTCAAAAATCAAGGCTTGATCTTTGATGGCTTCTAACGAGATGAATTTTTCAGCAAAAGGTAATGAAAGAATGATTTTTCCGAATTGGTTTTTCTTATCGTTCAGCATATTATGCAATATTTCATGATGATAAATGGAACGTTTGCAATCGGAATAAAATCGCAGAATGATGTTTTGCAACGTCTCAAAAAAAGCTAAATCAACTTCTCCTAAACGATAAGCAATATATGTTTCGGCTAACATACCCAAAGCTATCGCTTCGCCGTGCAATAATGGGTGTGTTGATGATAAAGCAGCACGTTCTAAAGCGTGTCCGAAGGTGTGACCAAAATTCAACATTTTGCGTTGGTTCTCTTCTTTCCAATCTTGCAATATGATTTTATTTTTGATGCTGATAGAGGTGCTAATTAAAGGTACAATTGTTTTATAATCAATTGTTTTAATATTTTCAAAAGCAGAAATATTATGGGCAATGATGGCATGTTTTAACATTTCGGCAAAGCCCGAACGCCACTCTCTTTGAGGCAAAGTTTGTAAAAATATCGGATCGCAAATGACGGCTTCCGGAGACGAAAATAAGCCGAGCAAATTTTTGTAATTTTCAAAATCAATACCGCTTTTTCCTCCGCAAGACGCATCAATCATTGATAATAACGTTGTGGGAATCAATATACAATGAATGCCGCGTTTCCATACAGAAGCAGCAAAATTTCCGATATCTCCTACAACACCTCCGCCCACGCAAACCATCATTGCCTGACGATCGATTTGATGTTGCAATAATTGTTGCCAAATATATTCTGCCGTTGTTAAGGTTTTATTTTTTTCACCGCAGGAAATGGTGATGGTGAAAATTTTATCTTTATCAAAAGTCGGAAGATAACGTGCCGAATATAACAATTTGTTAATCAAAGGAGCGGCAAATTCCTGTGAATGTTTGTCATACAGAAAAACAATTTGTGAAGGCATCGCTTTAACGATCATTTCAGGCAAAAATCGAATCGATTCTTCGCCAACCATAATAGGATAATTCATGGATTCAATAACTTCCATATAGCTGATTTTTAATTACATGAAACCGATTTCATGTTAATCCAATTGGTGTAATAATCGTTAAAAACTCCGAAGATAGGAGCTGCTTCTTGTGCAGGAATGTTTTTTAAACCGGTTTTAGCATCGTTAGTCAATGAAAAATAGCTGTAGCGCATAGCTCGCGCAGTTGAAGTGGTATTAACCAAAAAATAAAACAGAAATTTTTCTTTGCTGATTTCGATGGTTTGTGAGCAATGGGTTGAAAAGACGGTTTTTTGTTGAAATTGTAATAATTGAATAGCCGTTTGCAATTCTTTAGCAGTGATCGTGGGTAAATCAGAGCAATAAGCCATACAATCCATAAAACGGCGTAACGAAGTGGCTTGATGCCACAAAACACGCATCGAATCCACTTGTTGAATGGATAAATTGTCGTTTTCGTTTAATTCTGATTTGATATCTTCTTCAAAAACCGTTAAATCGGTGATAACTGTGTTGCAGATGTCTTCTGCTTCGTTTTCGTAATTGGCTAAAAAGCGGATTGTCATATCCATTTTTCGTTGATAATCTGCAACGCTTGACAATTGAACTTGATAGTAGTTTTTTTCACTTTTTTTCGTGCTGCCACAAGAAGTTACAACGATTGTAATACCAACAAAAAGTAAAAACGCGACCACTTTTAAAGAGAAAAATGGAGCCGATTTCAAAAAATCATTTTTATAAAATGAAAATTTATAAGGTTCCATCCAAGCTGACAGCTTCTGCATTGGGAGCAATTTTTTTGACCAGACCTTGCAAAACGGTTCCGGGTCCCACTTCCACAAATTGCGTTGTTCCGGCTGCCACCATATTTTGGATGGTTTGTGTCCAACGAACGGGCGAAGTTAGTTGTGCTTCCAAATTTTCGCGAATGATATCGATAGAAGAGACAGGCTGTGCTGTAACATTTTGATAAATAGGACACATTCCTTGTTGAAATTTGGTGGCTTTAATGGCTTCTGCCAATTCTAAACGGGCAGGTTCCATCAAAGGTGAGTGAAAAGCGCCGCCGACCGATAGCGGTAAAACGCGTTTTGCGCCTGCTTCTTTTAAAAGCGGAGACACTTTTTCAATGGCGGTTTTACTTCCCGAAATTACAATTTGTCCGAGGCAGTTATAGTTGGCCGCAACCACTACATCATCTTTAATTTGTTCACAAATTTTTTCGACTACTGAATCTTCTAAAGCGATAACAGCAGCCATGGTTGAATCGACCATTTCACATGCTTTTTGCATAGCGAAGGCACGTTGTGCCACCAATTTTAGTCCGTCTTCAAAAGCCAATGTTCCGTTGGCAACCAATGCCGAAAACTCGCCTAACGAATGACCTGCAACCATATCCGGTTGAAAATCATCGCCCAATACTTTGGCTAAAGCAACCGAATGTAAAAAAATGGCGGGTTGTGTTACTTTTGTCTGACGCAAATCTTCGCTTGATCCTTCAAACATAATTTGTGTCAAATCGAATTTTAGAATACGATCAGCTTGTTTGAATAATTCTTTAACGAATGGATATTTTTCATAAAGATTTTTACCCATTCCGGTATATTGAGCCCCCTGTCCGGGGAAAATATATGCTTTCATGACACTTGATAATTTTTACTTAATTGATTTACAATACAAAAATTTATTTTGACTCAATTTTGATGAGCAAATCTCCTTTTGCTACATTTTGCCCGATGGAGGCACAAATTTCTTTAACGATGCCGTCAACCGGAGATAAAATTTCGTTGTGCATCTTCATAGCTTCCAAAATCAATACTTTGTCTCCGCGTTTAACTATGGCTTCGGGGGCAACAAAAAATTGTCGTATGGTTCCGGCAATTTGTGCACGAATTTCCCCTGTGTTTGGATTATTCCAAAATTTGCGTCGTTCAAATTTTTCGGTAGTATTCGTATGATAAACATCTCCGTCAATATTGATGATATAAAGATGGGTATCAGGATCTTGTAGAATGTGATTTCTATTATTGGACATAGTTCATTAATTAGTTGTAAAATAGTGGAATATAAAGTCTTAGAATGGAGCAATACCATGTTTTTTATAGGGAGTCGATTGTGTTTTATTTTTAGAAATCGAAAGAGCGTGTGCTACAAAATGGCGAGTTTCTTTTGGTTCGATAACGGCTTCAACATAACCATAAGCAGCTGCAACGTAAGGATTAGCAAACTTTTCTTTATACTCTTCGATTTTTTGTTGGCGCATCTCTTCCGGATTTTCGGCATTTTTTATTTCGCTGCGGAAAATGATATTGGCAGCACCTTCGGGTCCCATAACGGCAATTTGAGCATCGGGCCATGCAAAAACAAAGTCGGCACGAAGATGGTGCGAACACATGGCAATGTAGCCGCCGCCGTAGGCTTTGCGTAAAATGACGGTGATTTTTGGAACGGTAGCTTCCGAGTAGGCGTATAAAAGTTTGGCTCCGTGGCGAATTACGCCTGCATGTTCTTGATCGACACCGGGCAGATAACCGGGCAAATCAACCAACGTAATCAACGGAATATTAAAAGCATCGCAAAAACGAACAAATCGTGCCGCTTTATCGGACGAATCAACATCCAAAACGCCTGCAAGATACAGCGGTTGGTTAGCCACGATGCCTACGGTATTACCTTCGATACGAGCAAAACCAATGACAATATTCGGAGCAAACAACTCTTGAATCTCCAAAAAGTCGGAATCATCGACCATGCCTTTAATAATATTACGAACATCGTAAGGTTTCGCCGGATCAGCGGGAATAATGTTATCCAAACGATATTCTTTACGAGGTGATTTTTTAGGAAGAGAATCCGCTTTTTTCTGGCAGTTCCAAGGAATAAATTCCAATAATTTTTTTATTTGGGCGAAACATTCCTCTTCGCTATTGGCATAAAAATGAGCATTGCCTGTTATTTCGGCATGGGTTCTTGCTCCGCCAAGCGTTTCTTTATCTACATCTTCTCCAAGAACGGTTTTGATCACTTCCGGTCCGGTGATGAACATTTGTGAAATTTTATCTACCACAAACACAAAATCGGTCAAAGCCGGTGAATAGACGGCTCCGCCTGCACATGGTCCCAAAATGACAGAAAGTTGCGGAATAACACCCGAAGCAGTCGTATTGCGGAAAAAGATCTCTCCATAACCTGCTAAAGCGTTGACACCCTCTTGAATACGTGCGCCTCCCGAATCGTTGATACCAATCAATGGAACGCCCAAACTCAAAGCGTGATCCATAATTTTGGTAATTTTTTTTGCATGAGCATAGCCTAATGAGCCGCCTGCAACGGTAAAATCTTGTGCATAAATGCAGATCGGATGACCGCCCACGGTTCCGGTTCCGGTAACGACACCGTCTCCGGGCAAAAATTTCTTATCCATATCAAAATCTTTCCCTGCTTGTTCTACAAACAGATCATATTCATGAAAAGATTTTGCATCTAATATTGAAATAATTCGTTCTCTTGCGGTGAGTTTTCCGCTTTGTTTTTGTTTTTCGACAGCTTTTTCACCGCCACCTTGAAGCAAGGTCTGCATTCTTTGCTTCAAATCCCAAGTTGATGATTTTGACATAATTTTCTTTTTTTTTTAGTAGTTTATAGTTTATCCATCAAAACCTCATACTTCAAAAAAATATTACAAACTTTAAGGTGTGCAAAGGTAATCCAATTTCGATAGTAACTCGGTTTAGAGTTTTTGATTTTTATAATGTTGATTAATAATTATATAAATAAAAAAACGGAGGCAATTTTTGTAAATGCCTCCGTTGGTGTGATGCAAAAAAACAGGTTTATTTTGAAGTCTCTTTTACGCGAATGTCGCCCAAAAGTACATCCCAAAACCCAATCAATTTTCCTGCAATTTGTGTCTCTTTACGTTTTACATAAACCGTAATATCTTTTTTAGTGGTATCTTGATAAACCAATCCGTTTTCTTTGTCGTAGGCTTTAAATCTTTGATAGATAGTGATAACACCAACATAAGTTCCATCCGGTTGTTTTGCTAAATCGCTGACGTATTCAATGTTATACCATTCAATTTCAACTTTATCGTAGTTTAAACGCATCAAACGATTGAAATATTCTCTTAAACCGTAGTATTTGATTTCAGAAGAATAAACTGAAGAAACGCCCATTTCGCTGCCTAACATAAACAATTCAGTGGCACGGTCAATAACGCGGTTGGCTTCCGACCACGGCGTGCTTTTATCGCCGATAATGCTGATGTAACGACTTAAATCGCGAACTTTTTCCAATGCTAATCTATCAATAGCTTGTTTTCTTGCCGGAGAAATTTCATCGGTTTGTGCTAAAGCCGGAATGAAACTGGCTATCGTCAGAATAGCGGCTAACAAAAAACTTATCTTTTTCATATTCATTATTTTTTAATTAAGGTGAGTAATTTGATTTTTCCTAACGCATTCTTTTCTATTTCTTTGATGGCGTTTCTGTTGACTTTTTGGTCTTTCAAATAGTTTAAGTAAGCTTCAATGGTTGTCGGTTTGTCATAATCGATGATGGTGCCTTCGATGGCTACGATAATTAAAACCGGTGTTTGTGGATTTTCAAATTGACTTAACACTTTTTGAATTTCTGCATTAGCTCCGTTAATATCGTTCTTTTGAGCTAACGAAACGATTTTGTCAAATTGGATGTCAATTGTTTCATCAACTTTTGCTTGCGCTTTCATGTTTTTGATTTTTTCTTCCAATTTTTGAATCAAATTTTGGGTTTCTGAATTGCTGTATTTTTTGGCAACATCTTTAATATCAGCTAATTCCGATTCCAAATCTTCAACGGTTTTGTTGTTATCGTTGATGAGTGAGGTGATTCGGGCATTCAAATTATCAATTTGTTGTTGTTTGGCATTAGCAATTTTTTTCTCTACTTGTGCCATTAAACTTTTGACTTCTTGAACTTTTGGTTGTAGTTTTTTGACATAAGGATTATCAAAATCTTGTTTTTTGATAGCTCCTAATTGGCTTTCCATCTCTTCGATGCTCATGTTGCCGTCGTCTTCCATAATAGCTGTCAGTTGTTGTTTCGCTTTCTCTAAGCGAGCTTCAAGATCATTGGCAGCCATTTTCTTTTTAGAGTTACAGCTGCTGAATGTTCCTAATGTAAAACAAGTTACCAAAATCAGTAACAACCATTTTACCCCGTTTGAATATAAAACGGAGCTTTTTACATGTTGCAATGAATGATTTTTCATACGTTCTAATAATTTAATTTGATATTCTATAATTAGCTTTTTAAATCGGGGGTACAAAATTACAACTTTGAGGGTTATAAATTTTTCTTTTTGCTTTTTCTGAATAATTTTTTTGCTTTTTTTAAAGTACACTAATACAATACGATATGGTTGTTTTTTCTATTAGTTTTTCGAGTTGAATCATGAAAATCAATAATTTTAAATTCGTTGATGCGTTATTTTTTATCTGTAAAATTGAAAATTGTACCTTTGCAACACTTAAAAAATGAAAAAATCTTTTAAATATTTATTCTTTTTGATGATGGTGTGGTGTTTCTTTTTCCATCAATCTGCACAAGCTCAATCCATAGATTCTCTTGCTCAAAAGGCGTTGAACGACTCTTTACAAGAAAATCGGTTGTGGGCTTCCGAACGTTTGACCGAAGTTTTATTCGACACTTTATCAAAAAATCCTCAAGCTGTTTTTACCCGTTTCAACAATTTTTCTATCGTTGCTTCAGAAAATCTTTCTGTACGAATTTTTACTTGGTGTTCGCCGCTGGATCAAGGCTTTTTTCAATATTTCGGCATCATTCAATACATCACCGATACGCAACGCTTATTTATTCTGAATGATAATTATGTGTATGAAGAAAGTAGGGGGCTGGAAACATTGAATAGCCAACAATGGTATGGTGCGTTATATTCCAATTTAATCACTGTTTCTTATAAAAAGGAAACGTTTTATACTTTGTTGGGTTGGGACGGAAATAACGGACTTTCGGATATCAAAGTGATTGATGTGCTGTATTTTGAAAATAATGAACCCCATTTTGGTAAAGAAATTTTTGAAAATTGTGCGCACTGTCAACGCATTTTATTGCAATTTCGTCAAAACGCGAATTGCAGCCTTCGTTACTCCAAACAAACCGCCCAACGGGAAGGGAAATTGATTTCGGGCAACATGATCGTTTTTAGCCATTTAGAACCCGAAAATGAATATTTTGAAGGTATGAAAAGCATGTATATACCTTCCGAAATCTTTGATGCCTATTTCTGGAAAAACGGGAAATGGCTCTTTTTAAATAATATTGATGCTCGCAATTATTGAAATTCTAATCAGAAATCAACGTGGAACAAAACAACAACCCGCATACAAAAGTAGCATTCCATACCCTTGGCTGCAAACTGAATTTTTCGGAATCGTCTTATATTGCCAAAACTTTTTTGGAACACGGCTACGAAATTGTGGATTTTAAAGATACAGCCGATTTGTATGTCGTTCACTCTTGCACCGTTACAGCCATTGCCGAAAAAAAATGCCGCAATCTGATTCGTTCCTTGAAAACCAACCATCCGGATGCGAAAATCGCCGTTATCGGATGCTATTCCGAAATTCATCCCGAAACGTTGGAGGTGATGCCGGAAGTGGATTTCATCTGCGGAAATTTCGATAAATACGACTTGATTAACCGCTACGAAAAAGCAATACGTCAACAGCCCGAAAACGATAAAACGCTTTTTGTGCCCACCTTTTCGTCTGGCGACCGCACGCGCTCGTTTTTGAAGGTTCAAGACGGCTGCGACTATTTTTGCACCTATTGCGCCGTTCCCTATGCGCGCGGACGAAGCCGTTCTAACACGATCGCCGAAACGCTGAAAATCACGCGTGAAGCCATCAACTCCGGATGTCGCGAAATTGTATTGACCGGTGTCAATGTGGGCGATTTCGGCAAACATCACGGCGAAACGTTTTTGCAACTGATTCAGGCAATGGATCAAATAGAGTGGGAGGGACGTTTTCGCTTGTCATCCATCGAACCGGAGTTGATGAGCGATGAAACCATCGATTTTGTTGCCGATTCCAATCGGTTTATGCCCCATTTTCATTTGCCGTTGCAAGCAGGGAGCGATGCCGTTTTGGAAGCCATGCACCGCCGCTATCGCACCGATTTGTTTGCTGAACGTGTTGAAAGAATACGTCAAAAGTTGCCTTTGGCTTGCATTGCCGTTGATGTCATTGCCGGTTTTTCGACTGAAACCGATGCCGATTTTGAAACAGCTTATCGCTTTATTGAAAAAACGGATATTTCTTATTTACACGTTTTCACCTATTCCGAGCGACCCGAAACGCCTGCAGCCAAAATAGCTAATCGTGTTCCCGTTCATCTTCGCCGCGAACGCAGTCAGCAGTTGCAACAACTCTCAGAGCAGAAAAAAACGGACTTTTATCGCCGCAACATCGGTCAAACAGAGCAAGTTTTGTTTGAAGCCGACCAACACAAAGGAATGATGTTTGGTTTTACCCGTAATTATATCCGAGTGGCCACGCCCTACCGAAAAGAATGGGTCAATAAAACCATTGACGTGCCATTGGAAAAAATGGAAGACGACGTTTTTTTGTTTTAAAAATAGGAATAAGAAAATTTTCTGTTGAAGATAAGAACAAATAAAGACTTTTTTAAACCCCCAACTCGCTTTCACAGATCCTCCCTTCATCCTTTTCTCCCTCCCTCCCTTCCTCCTCCTTTCAAATCATAAAATATAACATTTTCATTTTTTTTTCGTTTTAAATATCTTTGTATCTCAATTTTTTAAGATGAAGAATAATCATAAGTTTTTGTATGTAATTGTATTTGTTGTTTTTATATCATCAATTTTTTGGATGTCGTGTCGTAAAAAGGAGAAAATTATCTCCGAATCATCGGCAAAAGTCGAATTTTCGACAGATACGGTGATGTTCGACACCATTTTTACAACGGTAGGCTCCTCTACCCGCAAGTTGATGGTGTATAATCCGCACGATGAAACCATTAACATCTCCAACATCTATTTGGCAGGCGGGTCGCAATCGCTCTATCAAATCAATATTGATGGTTATAGCACAACCCAAATTCGCGATGTTAAAATTCTTGCCAAAGACAGTTTATACATTTTCATAAAGGTGCGAATTGATCCGCTGAACAGCAACAATCCGTTGTTGGTTTGCGATTCTTTAATGTTTGAAACAAACGGCAACTATCAGAATATCAAGTTAGTGGCTTTTGGACAAGATGCTCATTATTTCACGCCGAATACGCCTGCTGATAAACCGTGGTATCATCCTGTGGAAGGTGTTTGGCACAACGATAAACCCTATTTGATTTACGGTTATGCCGCTATCGATTCTGCTGCCACGCTGACGATTGAAGCCGGTTGTCAAATATTTTTTCACAAAGGCGGCACGTTGTTGGTTTATACAGACGGAACCCTGCAAGTGGAAGGAACGGCAGACGAAAAAGTTGTTTTTCGCCAAGATAGAACAGAACCGTTTTATAAAGATTTGCCCGGACAATGGAACGGCATTTTGATTTACGAAGGAGCCGTCAACAATGTCATCAACCATGCCGTGATAAAAAATGCAGTGTTAGGTATTCAATGCGACGGGTCGGTGAACGAAAATCCGACTTTGACACTCTCTAACACCGAAATAAAAAATATGAGTGTCGGCGGCATCGGTGCCAACGGATCATCCATTGTGGCCGAAAATGTTTTAGTTTCTAAATGTGTCGAATATGCTATCGCTTTAAACGGCGGACAATATCAATTTTTACAAACCACCGTTGCCAATCAATATTCTTCCACTTCAACCCCCTCTTTAATAGCCACAAACTATTTTATGGATATCATCAACAACGAATATGTGTATGTAACTTATACACCGACAACGATTTTCTTTGGCAATTCCATCGTTTATGGTAATTCTGCCGATGAATTGATAACCGACTATTCCGGTGATGGCGATTTTACATGGTATTTTCAAAATAGTTTGCTCCGCAGCACAAAAAATCTCACTGATGCCGATCATTTTGTAGATTGTTTTAATGAAGATCCGAAATATATCAATTTTGCAGAAAACGATTTTCATTTAGACAGCCTTTCACCGGCTATTCAACGTGGTTTCGATTTTGGTGTTTTTAGCGATATTGAAGGAACTCCGCGTCGCATCCCGACCGATTTGGGCGTTTATCAATCGAATTGGTATCGAAAATAATGGAGAATCAATAGATATTCAACCCATTAAATTCTGCTGAAAAAAGAAAACGAAGAAAAATTGCACAAAATTTTCTCAAAAAACTTTCAGGTTTTCCCAAAAGGTTTGTATAGGTAGTAAGCTTGTCGGGTACTTGTCGGGTGCTTGTCGGGTTTTGCCCTTTTGTCTGTTCTGTTGGAGGATTCACCATCATTTGCCGATTCTTCAATTCATGGTGTTCACCCGTTATCAGGTTTCTGAAAAACAAAACCAAAATATTCACCACGAATGAATGATTAAGGTGAGAAACTTTTTATAATTTACTACTTCTTATATATTTAGGTTTCATATAAAAACGATTAGAGTAATAATCAATACACATATCATATTCTTTTATACCTTTCTCTATCGCTATTAAGTGAAGCCTTTTCTTATTAATTTGAGATATCTTATTGCCGTAATAAATGGCTTTTGGATGTACTGAAAAAGGTATTGGAGCAGAATAATCACAATCGTCTTTGCAGACAAGTAATCGCCACTCCTTTTCATAGCTCCATTGATAAGACTTATGTAATGTACTTTTTAAAAAGCAAGTAGTATCTGGATTTTTTACATCTATATTCAATGTTTTACATAAAGAAAATAGTGCTGTCGTAGTAGCGTCGAAACGTTTACTATCGTAAATAATTGGATATGTATTGGCATATATTGATTGTTTACAATCATTATTGAGGTTATCGTTTGTTTTTTTTATTAAAGGAAAACCACGTAAGTCATATTCTAAAGCAAAGCCTTCATGCGAATTAGCGTAATGAGACCACATGATAACAGATTGAATATCTTCACTAAAACAGGTAATACCAAATGTTTTGACAAAATTTACTATTTGCAGTATTGATATGATAGCATCTATGTGTTTTTGTTCAATATTAAAAGAATCCATTTCTTTTTCGGTGATTTGCATGATTAATGCTACAAAATGATCAACGGCTTTGTCGCCATAAAATTTCACAATTTCTTCTGGTATTGGTTGACCGCTGTTCACTCTCTGTTGCATGCCGGAAATGAACTCTCTTGTTGCACCAAATTTGATGGAGTCGATGATATATTTTTGATTGTAGCTATACAGTGTATCAAACGGATCATTAAACATATCAGCCGTTACTGCATAGAGGGTGTCTTTATTAAATGCATCTATGTTGCGTTCTGAGCATTCTCTATATTTGAACAATTTAGCCGGCATATGTGTCCAAATAAACTGATCTACAGGTTTTATTTTTTCCTGGATTTCACTTGAAGATAATCCCTCAGGTATAACTACACTATTTAAGATTTTCTGAAATTCTTTTCTGAGTGTTTGATTAGTCATGCTGTGAATTGTTATAATTGCAAAATGTGAATTTTATTAACTTAACTTAAGAATCAATTTTGAATATACATAAATATCTTTCACTAATAAGTCATTCTAATTGTTTTCTATAAACAGAATCTTATTTTCCCATATTTAGTTCTTTATTTAACGTTGGTAATGATATAGTCGCTATGGCATTGTCGTAGGGTGACTCGAAACCTTGCCTTTCCGGTAATTTGCCCAAATACGAAACGGCGTGCTACGCTTGCTTTTTTTGTCGAGTTCACCCTCCGCCAAAACATTGTTTATATGATGTGTTATCACGTTTCTGTCTTTCTGAAACAGCTCGCTCATCTGCGTTTGCGCAAGCCGCACGGTGTCGCCGTCCAACTTCACGTCTATTGACGTGTTGCCGTCGGGTGTTTGATAGATAACTATTTTGTTGTTTTGCGGTTCCATTGGGAGTTGTAAGACTTTGCAAAATTACCAAAAAATTGTCGATAAAGGCATTTTTGTAAAAAAATATTTGGAAGGTTATTTTCAACGCCTTTCAACGGTAATGCAGCTTCTTTGAGAAATAAACCTTTTGATCTATGGAGATTTTTATTGGACAGCTTTTTTACCTTTGCAACCTCTAAAAATGTTAGATTTATATTGCTAATTGATTGAATAAGATATTTTAATAAAAAAACCATGGAAGATATTTTTGCCCTTGCGCAACAAAACCAACAAGCTGCCAAAGATGTTTTGCAATCAATAAAAATCATGGAACTTTGGCAAAGTATTGGTGCAGAAGTGAATTTGATTGGTTCTCTCAAAACGGGATTATTGATGAAACATTTGGATATTGATATGCACCTATATACACCAACCATTCATATTGAAGATGATTTCAAAGTGATGACCCGATTGGCTTGCACGCCGAACATACAATCAATCATGTATAACAATTTGCTGGACACCGAGGAAGCGTGTTTGGAATGGCATGCTTTTTACAAAGATCAGAATAATCGGGTTTGGCAATTGGATATGATGCATATTGCCAAAAACTCCAAATATGACGGCTATTTTGAAAAGGTGGCCGATCGTATCATGAGTATCATCACTCCGGAACAGAAAAAAACCATTTTACAACTCAAATACGATACGCCCGATAATGAGCCTATCGGCGGAATCGAATACTATAAAGCCGTAATAGAAAGCGGAATTGATAACTACGCCGATTTTCAACAATGGAGAAAAGCACAACCCGCCGAAGCGATTATTGAGTGGATGCCTTAATCTTTATTACGGCTATCCCATCAAACTTTTTCGAGTGTAAAAAATAGGCTGATCATTTCTTTGAAATGTCAGCCTTATAGGTATCATTTGAAAAATATTCAATACTGTTTAGCAGATGCTTTAATCTAAGTTTTACCCGCAAAAAATCGCATATTCAATCTCTTGAATATGATCCTTTAATGCCGGACTCATTATCAAAAAAATTCACCTATACCAATTTGTTGTCTAGTTAGTATAGATGAATTTTTGAAGTTGAATACCTAATTAATCAACCGCTTGATCTAACAGAGCGAGCCTATTGAAAAATCGATATTTTAATAATTTGTCTCTTTCACTTGGAAATATCCTTGCGGATGTTCGCACGTCGGGCAATTGAGAGGCGGTGTTTTTCCAAAATGAACATAACCGCATTTTCTGCAAATCCAATACGTAGGTTCTTCTCTTTCAAATACTTTTGAGGCTACAACGCGATTCAACAAAGTGAGATAGCGTTTTTCGTGTTCGGCTTCCACCTTGGCAATGACGCGAAAACGGGCAGCAATTTTTTTGAATCCCTCTTTATCGGCAACTTCGGCAAAATGCGGGTATAACTCTTCCCACTCTTCGTGCTCGCCACCGGCAGCAGCTTCCAAATTTTCGGCTGTTGTGCCGATGATGCCGGCAGGATAGGCAGCGGTGATTTCAACCATGCCGCCTTCCAAAAATTTGAAAAATGTTTTGGCATGTTGTTCTTCTTGCAAAGCCGTTTCCATAAAAATGGCTCCAATTTGTTCAAAACCATCTTTTTGTGCTTGTTTTGCAAAAAAAGTATAGCGATTTTTTGCTTGCGATTCTCCGGCAAAAGCTTTCAGTAGGTTTTTTTCGGTTTCAGTTCCTTTGATACTGTTTTCCATGTTAAATGAATTTTAGTTGTTGTTTTTTAATGGATTATAATTTTGATAATAATTGATGCAAAGATAAAACTTGTGGGATTAAAGGTTGTAAATTATTATTTTTTATGATAAAGTCGGATTGAGCTATTTTAGTTTCTTCTGAAAGTTGTTGTGTCATTCGTTGTTCAACTTCCGATGCAGTGCAGCCGTCTCTTTTCATAACACGTTGAATACGAATATTCTTTTCGGAAGACACCATCACAATTTTATCAAACAAATAGTCTAAATGATGTTCAAAGATGATGGCAGATTCCATCACCACGTAGGGCGATTCGGAATGCTGATTGGCCCATTGCAAAAAACGTTTAGAAACCTCAGGATGGATGATTTGATTGAGTTGTTGCAATTTTTCAGCATCAGAAAAAACGATGGCTGCTATTTTTTTTCGATTCGGAATGTCGAGATGATCAAAAATTTCCGGTCCGAATAAAGCGTGTAATTGCGGTTGAAAAGTCGAGTCGTTTAAAATTTCTTTGCCCACATCGTCTGCAACAAAAACCGGAACTTGCATCACTTGTAAAAGATGTACTACGGTGCTTTTTCCGCTACCAATATTTCCTGTAAGTCCGATTTTCATGGCTATTGTTTAATTAAAAGAAATTCAACTTTTTCGGGAGCTATTTTTGTAATTTTTGCCGTTTGAGAATGGTTGACAATATGAACGGGCAATAAAACAGCATCCTTATTCAAGGTTTCATCATAATAAACTTGAGCCGAAAACATTGAATCGGAAAGTGCATGATAATTATTTAACGAAACAAGACAATAAACGGTAATGTAATTCGGAAAAGTTTTCAGTTTGTAATGGGCTTTTGATGCAGTGGCAAATATGGGAATTTTGAACGATTTTTCCGTATATTGTTCAATAGGAATACATAATTGAATGGAATCAGTCGATAAAGAGATAGGATAGATGGTGGTAGGTCGTTCAATGCTTAAAGTGGTTTGTAATGTATCTGAAAGCCATTGAAAATCGCGATATTGTGTTTGTAGAGAGGCAATAGAATCAACATCCGAGGCAAAACCTTCAACGGTAATTGTTTGTGGCGAAGTCATTATATCTTGACTTAACCAAAATTGAGGTTTTAGTTGATAATGGATGTTCAATGAAACCGGAACTTCTTTAGTGATGTTTTTGTCGTAAATTAATAAAATAGAATCAGGTGTAATCGATTGAATATCGCCTTCAAAATCCAACTGACTGAATAATTCACTCTCCAAATCCATTGGACGAAGAATGATATAATCTTGATTATCGTTGTTTTGTAGGGCTGATCTCGAAATATTCAAAGATAAAACCTCATCGTCCTTTCGCCGCAATCTTTGTAATTGATAACCTGATGCTGTTATATTCAAATATAACCGACTTGGCGGGTGATTTATTAATGTATAATGCTCGGGATGATGAATGTATTGCACATTGAACATCATCGTTTCACTGCTTTGTTGCGAAAAGGTGATGATGATCCAAATGCCAAAACTGATTCCTAAACACATAAAATAGACGAATAATTTAGTTCGAATCATCTTGCGAATTTGAACTAATATTCGTCTATTTTTTTTACGGGTAATGTGTCGTGAATCCATAATGATGGATTTTGAACGCCTAATTACTTAGCTTCAGAGGGTGCAGGATTGACAGCTCCTTTTTCAACTTTTAATTTTCCTTGACCTTCGACTTCAACAATAAAAGTAGTATCTTGAATTTCAAGGATTTTTGCGTGAATGCTTCCTAAAACCAAAACGTGATCGCCTTTTTTCAAAGATTCACGAAACTTGCGTTCTTCTTTGGCTTTTTTCGATTGCGGACGAATCATAAAAAAGTAGAACACAACGATTAAGAGGAGTAAAAAAACCCAAGTCATGGCTCCGCCACCTTGTGGTGCAGCACCGTTTGCACCTGCCGGTGCTTGTCCCATACATTGACAAAAAATGTTAATTAAGTTCATGGTGTTTTATATGTTAAATTAATCTTCTGATGGATTGAAAACAGTGGCTGTCAACCACAAAGAGGTCATAGACGGCTGCGTGTTTGCCATAACGGTAACACCTTTTCTTTTAAAACCGCTCATACTTTGACTGTTAAATGTTACCGTGATTTCTCCCTCTCCATTAGGCTGAATCGGTAATTTTGAATATTCCGGAACCGTACATCCGCACGACGAGGCAACATTAGAAATTAACAAAGGCGCTTTTCCCGTATTTTTGAATTTAAAACGATAGGTAACTTTTTCTCCGCGAATTACTTTTCCGAAATCGTGTTCTGTCTTTTCAAAAGTGATGATAGGAATTTTGTCAGTGATGGTCTTTCCTGAAGCCGTTGCGGGAATCACAACAACATCAGAGGTGATCTCCCCGTTTTCTTGTCTTTCTTGACAACCAAAAATGGCGAAAATCATTAAAAGAAGTACACAGAAACCAATTTTTTTCATAATAACATTATTGTTAATTTTGTGGGTGCAAAGGTATAATTATTTATCATTTTCTTTTTTTATTAGGTTTTTTTTTCACAATAAAAATTATCTTTGCACTAATTTTAAAACAACGTTTATTTTGATGAATTATGATTGAGATTCTTTTTTTTTTTACGTAAAAATTTTTGACTAATATGGAAAATTTTGAAAATTACACCAAAGAACAAATAATTGTCGATTTGCGTTGGGCAAATATTTTTGCTTGTATAATGATGATACCCGTGCTGATTTTATATGTTGTTCCTTTTTATCTGATTTGGGGATTTCAAGGTACTCCATTGCCTTTTGAACTTAACTTTGGATTATATGCGTTGCTGATTATGGTTGTCATAATTGCAGGAGTTGTTGTTCATGAGTGGATTCATGGAATCACTTGGGCATGTGTTGCCGAAAAAGGGTTTAAATCTATCAAATTCGGGATTTTAAAAAAGATGTTCACACCCTATTGTCATTGCAAAGAACCGTTGAGAATCAAACATTACGTTTTAGGAGCTTTGATGCCGCTTGTTATTTTGGGCATCATTCCCGAAATCATTGCTCTAATGACAGGTTATCGAATTTTGATACTATTTGCTTTCATTTTTACCACCTCCGCCGGTGGGGATATTCTGATTGTATGGCAATTGCGACACGAAAAGAAAAACGATTTTGTGTATGACCATCCTTCCGAAGCCGGTTGCTATATTTATAGAAAAAATGAATCGAATAATCCGACAAAATAACGGATTACAACAAAATTTTTGCACTGTTTTTAAGACTTTAAAAAGGACTTTTTAATAATAACTATCGAAAAAATCATTTAAATCAAAAATATTATGGACACTAAGAATCAGAAAACCAAAGGACAACCGAAAATTTTCGTTTTCGATACCTCCGTTATTTTACACGACCACAATGCTGTTTTTAGTTTCGACGACAACGACATCGTTATTCCGATTACCGTTTTAGAAGAATTGGATAATTTTAAAAAAGGTAATGATACCAAAAATTTTGAATGTCGCGAGTTTATCCGCATCATGGACAGACTTTCTCAAAAATCGTCACTGCAAAAATGGACACCCATCGGTGAACAAGTAACGGGACGTATCAAAGTCATTCTGAATGAATCGAGTAAAAAAGATGCCACCAAAATTTTCGGTAGCAACAAAAACGATCATTGGATTTTAAACGCCGCATTGCGAATCATCGATGAAAACCCAGAACGCAAAGTGATTTTGGTTTCAAAAGATATTAATTTACGTATTAAAGCAAAAGCATTAGGCATTCAAGCCGAAGATTTTGAAACGGGAAAGATTAAAGATATTCAACAACTTTATACCGGACAAAGTGTGATTGAAAATGTTTCGGAAGAGGTATTGCAACAGCTTTATGCCGACGGCAACTGCGAATGGGATACGTTTTTGAAAGAGGAGCCGATACCCAACCACTATTTTGTGTTGAAATCGGCAAGTGGCGGAACGGTGTTGGCATATTATAATTCGATGTCGCGAAAAATTGAACGAGTTGATAAAAACTCCGTTTCGCGAATCGTTCCCCGCAACGCCGAACAAACTTTCGCCCTTCATGCTTTGATGAATCCTGACGTTCAATTGGTTACATTGCAAGGGATTGCCGGAACGGGAAAAACGTTGTTGGCATTGGCAGCGGCGTTGGCACAACAAAAAATGTACAAACAAATTTTCTTGGCACGTCCGATTATTCCGTTGGGAAATCAAGAAATCGGTTTTTTGCCCGGCACTGCCGACGACAAAATCGGTCCCTACATGGAGCCGTTGTACGATAATTTAAAATTTATTCAAAGTCAATACGGCGACAGTGATAAAGAGGCAAAAATGTTCAAAACGTTGATTGAAACCGAAAAAATCATCATTTCACCTTTGGCATACATTCGCGGACGCAGTTTGTCGAACATCTTTTTCATTGTTGATGAGTCGCAAAACCTCACTCCGTTGGAAATCAAAACCATCATCACACGTGCCGGCGAGGGGACGAAGATTGTGTTTACGGGCGATATTCACCAAATCGACACGCCATATTTGGATGCTCAAAGCAACGGCTTTTCTACGTTGATAGAAAAAATTCAACGCCATCCGATTTACGCTCACATCCGTTTGGAAAAGGGAGAACGCTCACAGTTGGCAAATTTGGCTACGTTGCTGTTGTAATGACAACGCCCGTTTTCACTGCTTTTTCAACCAATGTTGAATGTGTTATATCAACAAGATTTACAAGGTTGTACAATTGTCAACATCTTGTAAATCTTGTTAAATTCTAAAAAAAACGCCTTAAAATGATATTGTTTCCCAATTGTAAAATTAATCTCGGGTTGTATGTAACCGAAAAACGATCAGATGGTTATCACAATCTTGAAACCGTTTTTTATCCCGTTCCGTTGGAAGATGCGTTGGAAATTGTTCCGGCTGACAATGCCAAAACTACCTTGTCGGTTTCGGGAATGACCATTTCCGATGATCCGGAAAAAAATTTGGTCATGCGGGCTTTTCGACTTTTGGAACATGATTTTCAACTGCCCGCTGTTCATATTTTTTTACACAAAAATATTCCGTTTGGAGCCGGTTTGGGTGGCGGTTCGTCTGATGCAGCTTTTGCTTTAAAATTATTGAACGAATTGTTTTCGTTGAAATTGGATACTATAACCCTTCAAAAATATGCTGTCAAATTGGGTGCCGACTGTCCGTTTTTTATCCAAAATCAACCGATGGTTGCCACCGGAATAGGAGAGATTTTGCATCCCGCCGACCTATCGTTGAAAGGCTATTGGATGGTCATCGTTAAACCGCCTTGTTCCGTTTCAACGCAAGAGGCGTATTCGGGCGTTGTGCCTCAACATCCGAAAATGACCATGCAACAACAAATTTCAAAGCCGATAACTGAATGGAAAAAATTGATATTCAACGATTTTGAAAAACATATTTTTCAAAAATATCCGCTAATTGCCGACATCAAACAAACGATGTACGCTCAACAGGCACTCTACGCTTCGATGAGCGGCAGCGGCAGTTCTGTTTATGGCATTTTTGAAAAAGAGCCTCTTTTGTCATTTCCGGAAAATTATTTTGTGTTTACTACGCAATTGTAATAAAACATCCTTTTTTAAAAATCGCTCAAAATGACTGCTTCTACGCTAAAAATTGTTCAATCCGATTCATGGCTGCAGCCGGTTGCCGAAGAGATTGAATTTCGCTACAATTTGTATCTCAAAAGATTATCGGAAATAGAATCCCTCTACGGTTCTTTGTCCGATTTTGCCGATGCGTATCACTATTTTGGTGTTCATTTCGATGCAAAAGCCAACGGTTGGTGGTATCGCGAGTATGCGCCGGCAGCACGCGAGTTGTTTCTCTTTGGCGATTTTAACCGCTGGCATCGAACTTCGCATCGCATGAAAAAGTGTGATTTTGGGGTTTGGGAAATTTTTCTGCCTTACGATTATTGGAACGAAACCTTTGTGCATCAATCCAAAATAAAAGTGCTGGTGCATGGCGAAAATGGTTGGTATGAACGAATTCCGGTGTTTAGTACGCGTGTTGTACAAGATGATAACACCAAAGATTTTTGTGCGCAGCTGTGGTTTCCCGAAAAGCCGTTTTCGTGGAAAGAGGATGATTTTCAGCTTGATGTCCAAGAAGAACGACTGATTTACGAAGCCCATATCGGGATGGCTCAAGAACGCGAAGGCGTAGGAACGTATCGAGAATTTGAAGAGACAATTTTGCCATACATTAAAAAGTGTGGATATAATTCATTGCAAATAATGGCAATAGCCGAACATCCTTATTATGGGTCGTTTGGTTATCACGTTTCTAACCTTTTTGCTCCTTCGTCTCGTTTTGGAACGCCCGAAGAGTTAAAGTCGTTAATTTTATCGGCTCACAAAATGGGAATCGCGGTAATTATGGATGTTGTACATTCTCATACGGTTAAAAATTTCAACGAAGGTATCAACGAGTTTGATGGATCACCTTCCGGAGGTTATTTACATGCAGGCGAGCGTGGTGAACATCCCACATGGGATTCAAAATTGTTCGATTATGGGAAGTTGGAAACTTTACGGTTGCTGTTGTCGAACTTGAAATATTGGATGCAAGAGTATCATTTCGACGGGTTCCGCTTCGATGGCGTTACTTCGATGATGTATCAACATCATGGTTTGGGCGTTGAGTGGTCGCGTGAAGCCTATTTTGGCAATGGTGTTGATCGCGATGCGTTGGTTTATCTCATGTTATCCAACACTTTAATTCATCAGTTGAACAAAAAAGCTGTGAGCATTTCAGAAGATGTCAGCGGAATGCCCGGTATGACGGTTCCTGTGTCAGACGGAGGTTTTGGGTTCAACTATCGGTTAGGAATGGGACTTCCGGATTATTGGATTCGTTTGTTGAAAACCGAAAAAGACGAACAATGGAACATGAACCAAATGTGGTCCACTTTGATGAATCGCTTGCCCAATACTAAAACGGTTGCCTATTGCGAATCGCACGATCAGGCGTTGGTGGGCGACAAAACCCTTGCTTTTCGACTGATGGATGCAGCAATGTATGCCCACATGCAGTGCGATGATGAAGATTGGGTGGTAGAGCGAGGCATGGCGTTGCATAAAATGATTCGTTTGGTAACGTGTGCGATAGGAGGAGAGGCGTATCTCAATTTTATGGGCAACGAGTTTGGTCATCCCGAATGGATCGATTTTCCCCGAAAAGATAATGGTTGGAGCTATTTTTATGCCCGCCGACAATGGTCATTGCTGAAAGATGACAATCTGAAATACCAATTTTTGGCAGCCTTCGATGTTGCTATGATTGATTTAGAAAAGAAATATCATTGGTTGCAAAGTGCTTTTCCCGTGTTACTCAACATAGATGAAACGAATAAAACGTTGATTTTTGAGCGTGCCGGTTTAATTTTTCTATTCAATTGGCATCCCGTTAATTCAATAATGAGTTATGCTTTTTGTGTACCTCAATCCGGAAATTATAGAATTGTATTGGATAGCGATTCATTGTTGTATGGCGGGCATCAGCGTGTCAACGATACGATGATTTATCCGACAAAACTGAAAGACGGGCGACCGATTTTGGAGGTATATAATGTCAATCGAACCGTGTTGGTTTTTGAAAGATTAGTCTAATAATAAAAAACGCCCCAATCGGGGCGTTTTTTATTAAGATACGTTGTTAAATGTATTTTATTAGTGAGCGATCACTACACGTTTTGTAGCGATGCTACCATCGGTGGTGGTGATACGTAACATATACACGCCACTTTCGTAGGCTGTGGTGCTGATGCTTTGAGAAACATTGCCTTCCACTTTAAT
>JAQUSR010000138.1 GCA_028710155.1 Bacteroidales bacterium
GTTTTTGCACCGTTTAGTGGAGTCGTTGTACTCGCGCACGGAGTTGGATTTGACGCACGGGAAATTTCGTGTTCGCGGTAGTATGGTTGAAATTTTTCCCGCTTATGCTGATTTTTGCTATCGCATTGAGTTTTTCGGCGATCAGATTGAATCCATCGAAACGTTTGATCCAGTTTCAGGCTATCTGATTGACGAATTTGACGGTATTAGAATTTATCCTGCCAACCTTTTTGTTACCACACAAGAGAAAATGAAAAGTGTTATTCACGATATTCAAGACGACCTTTTGAAACAAACGACTTATTTTAATGACATTGGTAAGAAATTGGAAGCCAAACGTCTGGAAGATCGAGTTACGTATGATATGGAGATGATGAAGGAGTTGGGCTATTGTTCGGGCATCGAAAATTACAGCCGTTATATGGACAATCGCCAACCGGGGACACGACCGTTTACCTTGTTAGACTATTTCCCCAACGATTTTTTATTAATTGTGGACGAAAGTCATGTTACCGTTCCGCAAATTCGGGCGATGTATGGCGGCGATCGTTCTCGTAAAGAGGTTTTGGTTGATTACGGATTTCGTTTGCCTTCGGCAATGGACAATCGCCCGTTGAAATTCGACGAGTTTGAGGCGTTGGTCGGACAAACAATTTTTATGAGTGCCACACCGGCCGACTACGAATTGATGAAAAGCGAAGGTGTAATTGTCGATCAGGTGATTCGTCCCACAGGATTGTTGGATCCGCCGATAGAGGTTCGTCCTTCATTGAATCAAATTGACGATTTGTTGGAAGAAATACGTTTGACGGTAGAAAAGAATGAACGTGTGTTAGTGACCACATTGACCAAACGCATGGCGGAGGAGTTGACTAAGTTTTTGTCGCGCATTGATGTTCGCGCTAAATATATTCATTCGGATGTTGAAACGCTTGAACGTGTTGAAATTATGAATGAATTACGCATGGGCGACATTGATGTTTTGGTTGGTGTCAATTTGTTGCGTGAAGGTTTGGATTTGCCGGAAGTATCGTTAGTAGCTATTTTAGATGCCGATAAAGAGGGATTTTTGCGCTCGGCGCGCTCGTTGACACAGACAGCTGGACGTGCTGCTCGAAATTTGCATGGAAAAGTGATTTTTTATGCCGACAAAATCACGCAGTCGATGCGGCAAACGATGGACGAAACCAATCGCCGTCGCGAGAAACAGATGAAATATAATCAAGAACACGGCATTACACCTCAGCAGATTGTAAAAGCAATGAACAATACTTTGTCGTCGAAAACCGCTACCGATCAGAAATCGAAACGCTTTTATGCCGAAGTTCAATCTGATGGGACGATGATTGCTGCTGAGCCGGTAGTGCAAAATATGACGGTTTCGCAAATTCAAAAGTTGATTGCCAAAACCCGTAAAGAGATGGAAGCTGCTGTTAAAGAGCTGAATTTCATAGAGGCAGCACGATTGAGAGATGAGATTTTTGCGTTGGAGAATAAGATTCAGAAAAAAGATTGAAAAACATTTTGCTCTGCCAGCAGTATTTTATGAAAAATGCTGCTTAAACAATAACTCAATTTTCAACATTGTTCTTTCAAAAGACAAATGGTTACCTTTGCTCACTTGTTAGCTGTGCCGTTTTTACAATTTTTTGGTCAAAAGTACATCTTACAAACCGTCATTACGTCAAAGAATGGCTATCAATAAAATAAATCAAGACTATGAAAATTATTCATACCTCCGATTGGCATTTAGGTCAAGATTTCTATAATTTTGATCGAAAAGAGGAACATCTTTATTTTTTTCAGCAACTGAACAACTTGGTTCGCTTAGAGCAACCCGATGTAATGGTTGTTTGTGGCGATATTTATCATACGGCAACGCCTTCCAATGCAGCCACAAAACTTTACACTGAACAAATGGTGGCTTTGCATGAATCTTGCCCGACTATGCAAATGGTGGTCATTGCCGGCAATCACGATAGCTGCTCGCGGTTGGAATCGACCGGTGAAGTGTGGCGGTTGGCACAAGTTACAGTTGTGGGAGGCATTGAACGAGACGAAATTTCTAACGATTGGATTACAGAACGTCATATTATTGAGATTCCCGACAAGGGATTCATCATCGCTGTTCCGTTTATCAATGAAAAAAATTATCCGATTTTCACTGAATTGCAAAAAGTTGTAGAAAATAAAAATACAAAATCTCTTCCTGTGGTAATGACGGGGCATTTGGCTGTAACCGGTACCGATTTTACCGGACATGAGATTCTTATGGGCGGCATAACAAGCGAGCCTCTCGCTAATTTGGGCAAGGGCTACGATTATTTGGCTTTGGGCCACATTCATTGTCCGCAAACACTTAAAGAAAGCAACGATCGAGCTCGTTACAGCGGAAGTCCGTTACCCGTGAATTTCGACGAAAAATATCCGCATTCTGTTTCTGTGGTAAACATTAACCATCACCAAGATACCGTTGACATTAAAGAAGTTCACATACAACCGTTGTATCATTTTTTCGAAATTCCCCAAAATGCAATGCCGTTGGAAGATGCGTTGAATGCACTTCAACAATTTAATGATACTACTTTAGGTTATGTGAGAATCAATGTGTTGGTGAAAGATTTTGTTCCTGTCGATGCGCAACTTCGTATTCAGGAAATCATGCAACTAAAAAAGAATTTGCGTTATTGCAATTTGAATCAAATTCGAGAAAAAACGACCGTCACCAATGAACGACAAAAGCTGAATACGCAAGAAATCAAAACGATGAATCCCTTAGAGTTGGCAAAAATCTTTTATCAGGAGAAATATGGAGACCAAATCAATGCCGATGAAGAACGATTGCTTTCAGAAGTGATTGATAATGTGAAAAATGAAGAATCTAATCATTAAAACGAATTTAAATCATGAAGTTTAAAACACTGAATATTAATAATATTGCATCTATTGAAACCGCTACAATCGACTTTCAAGAGGTGCATTTTGCCAATGAATCACTGTTTTTGATTTATGGAGACACCGGATCGGGTAAAACCACTATTTTGGACGCTATTTGTTTGGCTCTTTACAAAGAAACGCCGCGTATGAAACAATCGAAAAGCGATAAATATGTGGATGAATCGTTGATTGTTAGGAAAAGTGGTGAAAATGACGGGATTCAGGTTTCTGATGAGCGACAATATATGCGGCGAGGAACGAAATCGGCTTTTGTGGAACTAACGTTTTTGGGCAACGATGAAAAAAACTATACGGCAAGAATTGAATTTGGTGTGACACGAACCGGAAATTTGCAAAAAACTATTTGGACACTAACGACCGGTAATACTATTTTTGATAGAGATAAAGATATTAAAAACGCCATTAACAATGCTATCGGACTTGATTATGAACAATTTTGTCGTACAACGATGTTAGCCCAAGGCGAGTTTACCAAATTTCTCAGAAGCGACGAAAAAGACAAATCGGGCATCCTCGAAAAATTGACAGGAACAGATATTTATTCTAAAATTGGAGCGAAGATTTATCAACGTTTCAAAGCTAAAGAAGATGAATGGAAATTTGAACAAGCGAAACTAGGAGTGATTCAATTGTTGGATGATGAAGCAATCGAAAATCTTCAAAAAGAAATGTTACAACTAAAAACCAACAACGAAACGCAGTCGAAACAACGATCGGTTTTGTCAAGTCGAAAGATTTGGTTAGAAACAGAGAATCAACTAAAAAAAGATTGTCAAACAGCTGAAGATGCGCTAAATAAATGGAATGATATTGCATTACAACCGGATTATCAAATACAAAGACAAACAATTGCACAATGGCATAATACAACAGAAGAACGAAGGGCTTTCCATTTTTTAAAAGAATTACAACAAGAAAAAGAAAACAACAACAACCTTGGACAGAGTTTGAAACTACAATTTTCAAAATTAGTGGCAGGTGATGCGTGGTATGAGCAGGGAATTCAGAAAAAAACGTTGGAAATAAAAGATATTCAAAGTTTTCTGAATGAACAAAAACCTTTTATTCCGATGTATGCAGAAAGTCAAACCATTAATGTAAAATTGATACAATATGTTAATGATATTAATGAATCAAGAAAATATTACCATCAAGTGGAGGCAGAGCAGAAAAAACTTCCGGAATTGGAAAAAGATAAAAATATAAATGATTCAAAACGAGTTGAAATAGAGAGTTTACTTGAAGTAAAAAACAAAGAAATTTTGCAACAGCAGCAGCAGTTGGATGCTTTGAATAAGAAGAATTTGCAACAGAAAAATAATCAATGTCAGACACTTTTGAATGAAATTCAAATTGCAGAAAACCAACTGAATAGGAGAGATGAAGCCAAAGCAAATTTGGATTCAATCATACAACAAGAGATTGAAACAGATCAACTGATAAAATCTTTAAATCAAAAAAAGGATGAATTGGAGCCACAATTAACGCAGGTGAAAAAGGAAGTAGAACAAGCCGAATTACTACTCAACAAATCAAAAGAGAGCGTTGGCGACTATGCCAAAGCGATGCGGGCGACGCTTCAACCTGGAGATTGTTGTCCCGTTTGCGGTCAAAAGGTAATTCATCTGGAGCGTGACGAAGATTTTGAAAAAGCATTGCAGCCTGTTTTACAAAATTTTATAGACAAAAAATCTGAATTTGAAAAGATTCAAACGACTATCAATCAATTTAATGCAGATATTAAAGCACAAACTTTATCGTTAAAGACAATTCAAAAAAAATGTAACGATAAAAGGATGGTTTTTGAAACGATGGTAGAACAAACCAATGACAATTGTGCGAAAATTGGCGTTGATGCATATTCAATCACCTTACTTGATGATATTCAACAGTTAAAAAATCAACAAAATGAAGAGCTTCAACACGTACAACAATTGCTGCACCAAGTTGATGAATGGCAAAAAAATGTGAATAATCTTCAAAAAGAGAAAGAACAATTAATTGAAAAACATAATATTGCCAAAGATGCTGTGCAAAAGTCGGAGCATGCTATTGAGCAATGTCGTAACTTGATCCAACGTTCTTCAGATTTGGCAATTCAAAAGCAACAAAGTGCCGAAGAAGCCAAACAATCGGTTGCTGAAAAAATTCTTTATCCTGATTGGGAGCAAAATATAGAGACGACTTTACAATTATTGAAAGATGATACCAAAGAATATGCAAATCAAGTAGAAAAAAATCAAACATTATCCAACGCACTGAACTTGGAAAAAAACAATCAAGAACAATCGAAACTTATTCGTCAGCAAATCGAAAACAATTTTCCCTTGTGGCAAGTGGAAGTTTCTATGGCACCAGTCGAAAATTTGACTCAAGCATGGAGTCGGTTGTTGGAAGAAACCATTTCTTTGAAAACGAAAAAAGCTAAAAATGAAGAAGAAACGAAAAATAATCTTCAAAAAATCGATCATTTTTTTACTGCTAATGACAATTTTCAACCAGAAGATTTGACTCGTTTGGCTAACATTTCGCGACAAACCATCAATCAATGGGAACAAATCCTGAAAGAATTGGACGAAAAAGGTCAATTATTTAAAGGAGCATTTGG
>JAQUSR010000139.1 GCA_028710155.1 Bacteroidales bacterium
GCCATTCAAGCCGAATCGTTTGATGTAGCGGTTGAAATTCAAGGCGAGGTGCTACCAGAAACCGTATTTATCTATTTCGGCAACAACTCGTATCGAATGAAAAAAATTGATGCACAACATTATACGTATCAATTTAATAACTTACAGAAAAACATCGATTTCTATTTTTCGGGTGGCGGCGTTGAAAGTGAAAAATATCATATCGAGGTGATTCCGAAACCTCAAATGCTTTCGTTTGAAGTGCAATTGTTTTATCCTTCATACACGGGTCTGAAATCGGAAATTATCAGTAATTTAACCGACATTTTGGTTCCGGTCGGCACCCAAGTAACATGGCGATTTTATACTCGCGATGCCGAAGAGGTGATTTTAATGGGTCAGCAATCAGAAACTTTGCACCCCGAAAAAGGCAATCAATTCAGCTATCAACAACGCATGATGGCAGATATGAACATGAAAGTAGCCGTTGCCAATCAACATATTACTAACAAAGACACGCTCTTTTTATCGGGAAAAATCATTCCAGATGCCTATCCTGCCATTGTCGTTGAGCAACGCAGCGATTCCGTTTACGACCGTCGTCTTTACTTTAGAGGCATCATTGAAGATGATTACGGTTTCTCTCGATTGCTGTTTGTGGTTTCGAAAAAGGAAGAGAATAAAGAAACTGTCATTCAAAGAGATACATTATCAATCATTCTTTCTTCTAATCGACAAGACTTTTTCCATTTTCGCGATTTAGCCGATTTTGATTTAGAACCCGGTGATCAGATTTCCTATTATTTTGAAGTGTGGGATAACGATGCCGTTTACGGAGCCAAGTCGGTGCGCTCGGAGGTGCTGTATTACAAGTTGCCCACGATGGAAGAGGTGGAAAATGCTACTGAACAATCGAACGAAAACATTCGTACATCGTTGGATGATGCAATGACGGAAGTGCAACAGTTACAACGTGAAATGGAAAAATTGCAACGTAGTTTATTGGATAAACCGGCGTTGGATTGGGAAGACAAAAAGAAAGCCGAAGACCTTTTGAACCGTCAACAAGAATTGGAACAAAAGCTGGAAGCCATTAAGCAAGAGAACGAACAAAAAGCCAAAAAAGAGGAACAATTTAAACAAGTGGACGAAGATTTGTTGCAAAAACAACGCGAGTTGGAAGAGTTGTTCGACAAATTGATGACGGACGAAATGCGTAAATTGATGGAAGAGATGCAAAAAGAGATGGATAACGTGCAGAAAGACAAGTTGCAACAAATGTTGGAGCAAATGAAAGAAAACACCACTGATTTGAAAGAGCAGTTGGAACGCGACTTGAATTTATTCCGTCAGTTGGAATTTGAAAAAGATTTGCGGGAAACCATTGAAGCGTTGGAGCAATTGGCAGAAGAGCAGAAAAAGTTGGCGGAAGAGACAAAAAATGCCGATAAAAGTCAATTAGACTCATTGAAAAAGAAACAAGATCAATTGAATAGCGAGTTTGAAAAATTGTCGGAAAAGATGAAAGAGATGGAGAAAAAAGATCAAGCATTGGATACACCGAACAACTTTCAAAATCCGGAACAAAAGCAAGAGGAAATAAAACAAGATCAACAAGATGCTTCGGACAATATGTCGAAAGGAAAACAGTCGAAAGCGGGCGAATCGCAACAAAAAGCGGGCGAAAAGATGCAAGAGATGGCTGACCAACTTTCGGCTTTTGAGATGGAAATGGCACAAGAAGATTTGGAAGAAGATATTGATGCGTTACGTGAGATTTTGGAAAACTTGTTGCAATTGTCGTTCAATCAAGAGGAGTTGATCGGAGCCGTGCAACAAACCAACATTCACGACCCGAAATATTTGGAGATTGTTCGCCAACAAAAGTTGTTGAA
Source organism: Bacteroidales bacterium (assembly GCA_028710155.1). GTDB lineage: Bacteria > Bacteroidota > Bacteroidia > Bacteroidales > WRLA01 > WRLA01. The sequence continues at coordinate 1,875 of JAQUSR010000139.1, forward strand.
AGACGATTTCAAAATGGTAGAAGACTCGTTGAAAGCGTTGGCAAAACGACAAATGATGGTCAAACAAACCATTTATGGTGAGTTGAAAACCATCAACAGCCAATTTGGACGCGTTTTCAAATTGTTGGATAATCGACAAAAATCGCAAATTACGGTGTCGCAACAATATATTTTGACAGCCATCAACAATTTGACTTTATTGTTGGATGAATCGTTGCAAGCAATGCAAAATCAACAACAAAGTATGTGCAACAATCCATCGAACTCGTCGTGCAAGAAACCCGGAAGTTGCAGTAAACCCGGGCAAGGTAAAAAACCTTCGGCAAAAACGATGAAACAGATGCAGCAACAGTTGTCGAAACAATTGGAGGATATGAAAAACGGCAAACAACAGCCCGGACAAAGCATGAGCGAGCAATTGGTAAGAGCTGCAGCCCAACAACAAGCCATTCGAGAGATGATGCAACAATACATGGATCAGATGCAAGAAAATGGTCAACCGATTGACGGCGACCTTCGCAAAGCCATGGAAGAGATGGAGCAAACCGAAACTGACATCATCAACCGCATGATCACCCAAGAAACAATTCGGCGACAAAAAGATATTTTAACCCGATTGTTAAAGTCGGAAAAAGCTGAATTGGAACGCGAAAAAGAGGAAAAACGCGAATCGACCGAAGCTGAAAATCAAAAATACAGCCATCCCGAAGAGTTTTTCCAATCGAAAGATAAAGACGGAAAAATGAAAGAGCAAATTCGGACGGCACAGCCCGATTTGAAACCTTATTATAGAAATAAAACAAGTGATTATCTTTTTAATGTCGAATAACTCATTTTTCGACGAACAATTAACGTTTCTTAATCATTAAAAAAATTTGAAAATGAAAATGTTATCTACTACACATATCACATTACCTTCGAACACAGAAGAGGCTTTAATACAATTTGATCCGTTTTTAGATCGCATTTGCGATGTATATAACATCAACAACAGCTACTATTCAACGTTGAAGGTATCGCTCACCGAAGCCATCAAAAATGCCGTTGAACACGGCAATCACAAAAATACGTTCAAATACGTTCAAGTAGATTTAGAGCAATCGAACGGCGGTCTCACTTTTACCGTTACAGATGAAGGTGATGGTTTTGATTGGGAAAACATTCATTTAGAGCCGGATCATACAGCTACAGGGTTATATTTAATTCGAGCACTCAGTGATGAAATGATGTGGAACAATGAGGGACGAAGTATCAAAATCACCTTTTATGTTTCCAGCATCAACTACGACCATGCGGTGTTGCGTCAAAACATTCTTCAAAACTATTTCAAAGAGATACACCCTACCGCTACACACGCTAACGAACAACAACGAAAAAATCAAAATATCCGACAATAATCCGATATTCATCGACTTATACGAAAATTTTATCTTTTGACCATCATTTCAAAAAAAAATGAACGACATCGCCAAAAAATTTCAAATAGATTCCGCTAAAGCGGCACACGATGAAAATCGGTATCAAGTGCTCCAACACAACATCAACACTTATCACGATTTATTACAATCGAATCATGAAATTATGCCGTTTTTATCGACCTTACGAACACGCGCAGAATACATTAAAGAGAATGTAATCAACAATTTAGAAGAATATTTAAAAGATTTTGAAAAAGCTTTTTCGTTGAACGGCGGAAAAATCATTTGGGCTAATGATGCAGCAACGGCTTGTCGATCCATCGAAAAAATTCTTACCGAAAGAAACATCACATCGATCATAGCAACGCAATCGTTAGAAGCAGAAGAAATTGAAATTGCCCAACATTTGCGACAACAAAACATAGAAGTAACCCATTCTCATATTGGAAATTTTATCAACGAAGTAATCGGCGAAAAACGCTCGAATATTGCCCATGCAGCCTTTCATCATAGTTTTGAAGAAATGGCACAACTTTTTCATCAAAAGTTTGACACTCCCGAAGACATTTCTCCCGAACAGTTGATGGATTTTATTCGCAGTCACATTCGCCCTCATTTTCAAACAGCTGAAGCCTCCATTACCGGTGTCGATTTTCTGATAGCCGAAAATGGCGCTATCGTTTTAAACGGCGAAGAAGGAGACCAACTGATGGCTTCGGCTTTACCCAAAGTGCATATTGCCATTGCCGGCATTGAACGAGTTATTCCGACTATCAAAGACTTGGAGATTTTTCGATTACTTTCTGAATATTACAAATATGGACGAGAATTTCCTGTTTACGAAAATATCATCACCTCACCGCAAAAATCAAACGAAAATAATGGTGTTAAGGAATTGTTTTTAGTGATTTTGAATAACGGACGACATCAAATATTAAACCGTATCAATCAACGAAAAGCCTTGTATTGTATCAAATGCGGTGCTTGTTTTTCAGTTTGTCCGGTCTATAAATCTATAGGAGGACAATGTTATGACAGCATTTATTCGGGACCTATCGGCACCGTGATTACTCCATTAATGAAAGGTATCAAAACGTATCAACATTTATGTTATGCCTGTACGCTTTGCGGACGATGCAGCGAAATTTGCCCGATGAAGATTCCCATTCCCGATTTAATCATTTATAATCGATACTATATCAACAAACTCAATGCTGTTCCACAACCTTTAAAGCGGCGTTCTGCTTTTCTATTTAACTTTCAAAAAAGTCGCAAAAAAATGAATCGCAACAAAAACATCAAAAATTATTTTTTGCGAAAAATCTGGAATACGACATCGGATTCTTTTTCCGACAAAACATTTCATCAAATTCACGAAGAAGGCATCGAATAACCTTTATTTTTGATACACGAACACTTCTTTTTTTCTTCGGAAAAAGACCATCAAAATTCAGAAAAACAAGCGGTGCATTTTTCTAATTTTTTTTTCAAAATAGATCAAAAAAATACAAAAAAACATCATAATATATTCATAAAAAAAATACCTTTGCCCCTCTTAAAAAAATCAACCTTATATGGATAAAATAGTTGGTAAAATTTCCCAAATCATCGGACCTGTTGTGGATGTTCATTTTGACGATAAACAAACGATGCCCGACATTTACGATGCACTTGAAGTAAAAGATAAACAAGGACATACTATTGTTTTAGAATGTCAGCAAGACATCGGTGAAAATACATTAAGAACCGTTGCTATGGATTCAACCGACGGATTAAGTCGCGGTTTAGAAGCCGTCAGCATGGGCGGACCGATTTGTATGCCTACCGGAGAAGAAATTCGCGGACGTTTGTTTAACGTTACCGGAGATCCGATTGATGGTATGGCTCCCGTCAAAAAAGACCCAAAATATCACATTCACCGCACGCCACCGGCCTTTAAAGAATTGACTACCAACAAAGAAATTTTCTTTACCGGAATTAAAGCCATCGATTTAATTGAACCTTATGTCAAAGGCGGTAAAATCGGTTTATTTGGCGGTGCCGGTGTAGGAAAAACCGTTTTAATCAAGGAATTAATCAACAATGTTGCTGTAAAATATAATGGAATGTCGGTTTTTGCCGGCGTAGGAGAACGCACGCGCGAAGGCAACGATTTATTACGAGAGATGCTGGAATCCAATGTTATACGCTATGGAAAAGAGTTTAACGAAGAGATGGAAAA
>JAQUSR010000140.1 GCA_028710155.1 Bacteroidales bacterium
CTGACATTTGCACCGATGAAAATGGCTTTTCTTTTTCCGGAAAATGCACCTTTTTTTGGTCGTGTTGAGTTGTTGAATATTGGGTTATCGCAACAATTTATTGAAGCAACGAATGTAAATAACTATTTGATAGAAAATTACGAGATTCAACAACATTTACAACATCGCTCGCCGTTTGGTCATAAAGGAAATTTCGGACACGGTTTGTTAATCAGCGGAAGTTATGGAAAATTCGGTGCAGCCGTTTTGTGTGCAGGAGGTTGTTTACGAAGCGGCATCGGTTTGCTAACCGTTCATACGCCCGCCTCCGGAATGACAGTTTTGCAAACATCACAACCCGAAGCCATGGTTTCGTTGGATAAAAACAACGCCTTTGTTGCTGAACTTCCCGATATTTCTCGTTACAATGCCATCGGAATCGGTCCGGGAATTGGAACAGAGAAAGAGACACAGAATGTTGTTAAACTATTGATTCAGAATTATCCGCATCCCATTGTTTTCGATGCTGATGCTATCAATATTTTGGCGGAACAAAAAACGTGGTTACAATTTTTGCCCAAAGGGTGCATTTTCACACCACATCCTAAAGAGTTTGAACGTTTGGTAGGAAAAGCCGATAATGACTACGAACGCAATAAGTTACAACGAGAGTTTTCTCAAAAATTTTGTTGCTATGTTGTGTTAAAAGGACATCGTACCGCCATCACCACACCCGATGGAAGTTGTTATTTTAATTCAACCGGCAATGTAGGTATGGCAACAGGTGGTTGTGGTGATGTGTTGACAGGCATCATCACCGGATTATTAGCACAAGGTTACCATCCGAAATTGGCAGCCGTTTTAGGTGTTTATATCCATGGATTGGCAGGCGATATAGCATCAGAAGAATTGGGATTCAACGCATTATTGGCCGGAGATGTGGTTAAAAATATCGGAAAAGCTTTTCTAAAAATCAATGATATGTGTTTTTAAAAATCCCATTTATTCATTTTTTTGATTGGTTGACCACATTATTTTACAATAAATCTTTGAAACAACGTTTATCATTATTGAAAATCGAATTTTATCAAAAAAAATAATATAATTAAAAAATTTATAATCAGTAAATTATGAAAAAAATATCTTTATTTCTTGTTGTTACCGTGCTTATGTCGGCAACCATTTTTGCGCAATCGAAAGATTTATTGAAACAAGTTTCCGATAAAATGGCAAGCTATTCCACCATTAAAGCCGCCTTTTCTTACACTATGAAAAACACCAAATCGGGCATCAATGAATCGCAAAGCGGCAATCTTCGTGTAAAAAAATCGAAATATTTTTTAGAAATTGCCGGACAAAACATCTATTGCGACGGTGTTACAGTTTGGTCAGTTATTCCTGATGCTAAAGAGGTGCAAATCAATTCTGTAGCAGATATGGGAGATGATGCTTTGACGCCCGATAAATTGTTTACCAGCTATTATAACAACTTCAAACTGAAATCGTCAGAAGAAAAAAATTATGCCGGAAAACCTGCTTATTACATGGAACTGACACCTAACGACAAAAACTTTGAATATACTAAAGTGGTTCTCATTGTCGAAAAAAACACATTAAATCCCAAAGAGTTACAACTTTCCGACAAAAAAGGTTCACAATATTCTTACATACTGAAAAACCTTGTTACTAATGAAACAATGAGCGACGCTTTGTTTCAATTCGACTCCAAAAAACATACCGATTTTGACATCATTGATTTAAGATAAATCATTGCTTGAATCTTCTTTTTTATGAGCACCACATTGCCGCCACTTGCCGAATTATTGCGACCGACTTCGCTCGATAAATATATCGGGCAGAAACATTTAGTGGGCAATGGCGCCATTTTACGAAAGATGATTGAAGGGGGAAATATTCCCTCCATGATTTTTTGGGGACCACCGGGTGTAGGAAAAACCACATTAGCTATGATTATTTCACGGCAATTGGATGTTCCTTTTTACACCTTAAGTGCTGTTTCATCGGGCGTAAAAGATGTACGTGATGTGATTGATAAAGCAAGAGTTTCAGGACATTGCGTATTGTTTATCGACGAAATTCACCGTTTCAACAAATCGCAACAAGATTCGCTGTTGGCGGCTGTCGAAAAAGGCATCATCACCTTGATCGGAGCCACTACCGAAAACCCTTCGTTTGAAGTGATAACACCGCTTTTATCGCGTTGCCAAGTATATGTGTTGAAAGCGTTAGAGTTGAACGATTTAAAAACTTTGACTCAATATGCCGTTGATTGGTATTCCAAAAACGATTTTTCGATTGTGGTGGACGAATTTGAAGCAATGTTTCAAATTTCGGGTGGAGACGCTCGTAAATTATTGAATATCTTAGAATTATCAGTAATTTCAGCCTATCAGGAAGGAAAAACGCTGCATATTGATAATGCATTGGTTCAGCATGTGATTCAGAATAAGTTAGCCATTTACGACAAAGGCGGAGAGCAACATTACGACATCATTTCGGCATTTATCAAAAGCATGCGCGGATCCGATCCCAACGGTGCTGTTTATTGGCTGGCACGAATGATTGAAGGCGGTGAAGATCCGAAATTTATCGCACGCCGTATGGTGATTTTTTCGTCTGAAGATATCGGAAATGCCAATCCCAATGCACTGCTTTTGGCGAACGCTTGTTTTCAAGCCATCGCTAATATCGGAATGCCGGAAGGAAGAATTATTCTTTCGCAAACAGCTGTTTATTTAGCAAGTAGTCCGAAAAGCAACGCCTCGTATATGGCAATTGCAGCCGCTATGGAAAAGGCGCACGAGTCGGGAAACCTGCCTGTGCCTCTGCACCTTCGCAACGCACCCACCAAACTGATGAAAGATTTGGGCTATGGAAAAGAATACAAATACGCCCACGAATATGAAGGAAACTTCACCAACCAAGAATTTTTACCCGACAACTTGAGCGGAACAAAATTTTATAACCCCGGAAACAACAGCCGCGAAAACGACATCCGTCAACGATTGAAACATTGGTGGGGAGAAAAATATGATTATTGAAAATTTTTAAATACGAACATGAAAATCAAACATTTACATAACCTTTCTTACGCTGACTCCGAAAACTTCTTTTTGATTGCCGGTCCTTGTGTGATTGAAAACGAAACCATGCCGTTACACATTGCCGAAACACTTTGCGAGATTTCTCAAAAACACCAAATTCCGTTTATCTTCAAAGCTTCGTACAAAAAAGCTAACCGATCGAGCCTCAACTCGTTTACCGGAATTGGCGATGAAAAAGGGTTGCGTTTGTTGCAAAAAATCAAAGAGACTTTTCAAATTCCCGTTCTTACCGATATTCACACTGCTGAAGAGGCGAAAATGGCTTCTGAATTTGTTGATATTCTACAAATTCCGGCTTTTTTGTGCCGCCAAACGGAGTTGTTGTTGGCAGCTGCCGAAACCGGAAAAACCGTAAATGTGAAAAAAGGACAATTTCTTTCGCCTGAATCGATGAAATTTGTGGTAGAAAAAATTCAATCAACAGGAAACCGGTCGGTTTGGTTGACAGAGCGTGGTTCGATGTTCGGTTATGGAGACTTGGTTGTTGACTTTCGAGGCATTCCCGCTATGCAGTCGATGGGCGTTCCGGTGGTGTTGGATTGTACGCACTCGCTGCAACAACCTAATCAAGCGGCAGGTGTAACGGGCGGTCGTCCCGATATGATTGAAACCATTGCCAAAGCAGGCATTGCCGTAGGTGCCGATGGATTGTTTATTGAAACCCATCCCGACTTGAAAAACGCCAAATCAGATGCTGCCAACATGCTTGATTTGAAACTCTTAGAAGGTTTAATGGTGAAATTAATTAGAATCAGAGAAAGTTTATAGAAACTTTTTTCTCCTACAAAAAACAGGAAAAAGCACTCCAAATTCGATCGATTGAAAATTATTTCAATCGAAATTGTAAATATTTTATGGTCCTTCCCTCTTGCAGCCACATTTGTTCGTAAAAAGTTTTTATGCTGCACACTTGTTCTTCAATATCAGCAGGTAATGCACTATTGTAAATGTTATCATTAGCAAACAACAATTCATGCCCTTGTTCGCGAATCACCTCTAAAGTATATTGATAAAAGGTATCATTATCCGTTTTTAAATGGATTAAATGATTTTTTGTCAATATGTTACGATATTTTTCCAAATACGATGGATGCGTTAATCGTTTTCGAACTTTCGGACTTTGCAATTGCGGATCTGGAAAAGTAATCCAAATTTGTTGTACTTCGTCGGCACCAAAATAATGATCAATATGAAACACTTGTCCACGAATAAATGCTACATTATCCATTCCAATATCGTGCGAATCTTTCGTACCTCGCCACAAACGAGCCCCTTTTCGATCCATTCCGATATAGTTAAATTGTGGAAAACGTTGCGCTAAACCAACCGTATAATCACCTTTACCACAGCCCAATTCTAATATGATCGGCTGATTTTTTTCAAAAAAATCGCTATTCCATTTGCTTTTCAAAGGAAAACCTTCCTGCATCAGCACTTCATAGCTTGGTTGAAAAAAATGAGAATAATTGAGCAAATCGGCAAAATGCTCTAATTTCTTTTTTCTACTCACTGTTCAATTATGTTCAAAAAATTATAATTCGTGCCACTAAACTTATTGTTTGACAATAAACAACCACGCATCGGGGCGATAGTTTTTACGAACTTCTTCCAAAAACGATTCCGATTCTTTACGAGATGTAAAACATCCATAGCTTACCCGAAAACGACCGATTTTTGGAGCGTCCAATACTTCTGCTTGAAAACCTGACGCTTTTAATTCATTGCAACGTTCTTCGGCATTGATGCGTAATTCGTAAGAAGCACCAATAATGTAGTATTTTTTGGAAACCGGCTCTTGCGGTTGTTCAAAAGCGGTTGGCGATTCTTGCTCAACATTTTGATTATCATTTGATTTCTGCTCAAAATCAGACAATGTAGAATCGATGATGATTGTCGGTTGATTTTCTTTTTCAGGTATGGACTGATCTTGTTGCTCACGGGCAGCAATGGTCATCAAACTATCCAAAAAATCGTACGGTGCAATGGGTAAGAAATTGTTGTTTTCAATAGTTGTTGGCTGATTCGTTGTTGTTGGAGCATTCCACGACAATTCGGGAAACAATCGACTTAAATTCAAATTGGAATGCGATTGTTGAAGCAAAAAGTAGGTAAAACAACCCAACAAAACTACGATAGAAGCAGCGATGCCTACATATTTTCTAATAGGCGGTTTGGATGTTGTATTTACAAAAATCGGTTCAACAGGTTTGGGTTGAATGATTTGTTCTCGTTGAATGAGGGGAAAGATAAAAGAAGTTAATCCATAGTTTTCATCTTGCAGATTCAGTCCCATTTCGGATTGAAACTGAAGGCGGTTTCCGTTCATTGTAATTTTCCCGATTGAGGTCAATTCAACAGTTTGTTTTTTATACAATGTAAACAACAATT
>JAQUSR010000141.1 GCA_028710155.1 Bacteroidales bacterium
GCTCCGGGTACTCAATTTATTGCGGAAGTAGCTCAGTTGGTAGAGCATAACCTTGCCAAGGTTAGGGTCGCGGGTTCGAGTCCCGTCTTCCGCTCTCACAAAAAAAAGCCGCTAACGGCTTTTTTTATTTCACACCTCTTTTTTTTATTGTTTACATCTCATCAACAACTTCTTTTTGAGACTTTTCTTTTTCAAATCCCAATTTTTTTGCAAAAATCAACACAAGAAAAGCTCCAATCGTTACACACGAATCGGCAATATTGAAAATAGGACGGAAAAAGATGAAATGCCCGTCGCTACCCACCAAAAAATCGGGAAGCCAACCGGCTGACTCTTGCGAAATATCAATAATCGGAAAATAGAGCATATCTACTACCATCCCATACATTAAAGGAGCATAACCTCCATTTTCAGGAAAAAGTTTTGCTGTTTCAAAAAAAGTGCTTTCATTAAAAATCTTACCGTACAAAACACTATCAATCAAATTACCGACAGCACCGGCTAAAATTAACGACAGTGCCACTACAATCACTGTTGCAGTTTTGTTTTTGATTAAATATCGAATGTAAAAAGCAATACCAATTGCTGCCACTAATCGAAAAATAGATAAGAAAATTTTACCGCTTTTTCCGAAAAAATCCCAACCAAAAGCCATCCCGTTGTTTTCTACAAAATAGATTTGAAACCAATTTCCAAAAACAGGAATCGATTCGCCAATAGTCATATTAGTTTTGACAATAATTTTTACAATTTGGTCGATAATCAATGCTAAAATAACGATAATAATTGATATTCTAATCTGTTTTTTATTCATTTTAAGTAATTTTGAAGGGTGCAAAGATAATCTGTTTTACAAAAAAGCAGGCGTATTTTTTCGACTTAAAAATGTTTGATTTTTCGAATGGTATAACAGTAAAAATCTACTTTTGCAGTAAAGAAATATTTTGAAAAATGCTCAATTTTGCCGCTATTGATTTTGAAACAGCCAACTATTATCCGACAAGTGCTTGTAGTATTGGCGTTGTAATTGTTAAAGACGGAAAAATGGTCGATTCTTATTACCATCTGATTCACCCGCGCCCCAATTATTATAATCCAAAATTTATTGAAATTCACGGAATTACTCCGCAAGATACAGAAAACGAACCCGATTTTCCGGAAGTGTGGTCAGAAATTGTTCCAAAAATTGCCGGTTTGCCGTTGGTGGCACACAATAGCCCTTTTGATAGTGGCGTTTTGAAAAAATTGCACGAGTTTTACCATCTTACATATCCGAATTATCCGTTTTATTGCACCCTTCGTGCTTCTCAGAAAGAACTTAAAAACTTGAGCAATCATCAATTGCATACCGTTGCTGCTTATTTCGGCTACGATTTAGTGAACCACCACCACGCATTGGCAGATGCCGAGGCTTGTGCCATTATTGCCCGAGAACTTTTATAATTCAATGATAACATGATGATCGTTTTTCTTATTTTATTGTTTTAAATGGATCAAAAATAAAAAAATAAAAGCAGATTTTTAGTTTTTATCATGATAGACACCTTGTTTTTACAAAATGGAATCGCAACACACACTTTTAATTTTTAATCCTGAACACGATTTGGCTTTAGCTAACGGAGATGCTCATTTTAATGCACCGATTTCGGCTATTGAATTGGCTCAAGACGCAGCGTGGTTGCCGGCTTGGATGACAAAAGAGGGGTATGTGTGGAACGCTTCTCCATTTTCTGAAGATGAAAAATCTGTTTTTCAACAACTTGGATTTAATGCTATTGCCATTGTTGATGAAGAATTGCCAAACATAAAGTGGCAGTCGGTTGTCCCGTGGGGATGGGATGCAGCCTTGAAACGGAAGTTACAAAAAGTCGCAATAAATGAATCAATATTGCCTGATGATCAACAATTACAATTTATTCGCGATTATTCTCATCGCCGTTTTGCAATCGAAACGTTACAATATTTGTTAGAAAATTCAACTTTTTCACAACGATTTCCAAAACTGCCTCAATTTTTTACAAAATTGTCGGAAATAGAAATTTTTTTACAAAAAAATCAATCTGTTGTGCTAAAAGCACCTTGGTCAGGAAGTGGAAAAGGATTGCGGTGGTGTCAAACGAAGTTATCGAAAAGTGATGAAGGTTGGTGTAGGCATACTATTGAAAAACAGGGTGGTGTGATAGGTGAGCAACGTCAAAAAGTGGTACAAGATTTTGCCATGGAATTTTTTTGCGACACCGAGGTTTCTTTTGTCGGTTATTCCTTATTTCAAACCGAAAACGGCATGTATCAAGGCAATATGTTGGCATCGGATAGTACCATCGAACAAAAATTGCAAAAATGGATGAATATTAACGAATTACAAGAAATCAAACAATTACTCATCCATTTTTTTTCACAACATTTATTGAGTAAATATCACGGCTATTTGGGTGTTGATATGTTTATTTATCAAGAAAATCAATCTTTTAAAATTCATCCGGTGGTCGAAATCAACTTGCGGATGACCATGGGATTGTTGGCTCGCCAATTTTACAATCGTTTTATCTCCTTCAACAGCATCGGTCGATTGCAAATGCACTATTCTCCGGTGCAAGGAAAACTATTGACCAAACATCTTCAAAACCAATCTCTATTTCCGTTACAAATTGAATCGAACCGAATTGTAAAAGGTTATCTGTCGTTGTGTCCGATTTTTGAGGGGACAAAATATGGTTTTTCGATATTTATTAATCAAAATTTGATAATCTAAATTATTATATTCAAACTTCAGCCATTTTTTTAACTTTGCATGCCAAATTTTAAAATGGAAAATGGAAAAATCTTTAACTTTCATAGATTTATTCGCTGGTGCAGGTGGCTTGTCTGAAGGCTTTATTCGGGCAGGTTATACACCTTTAGCGCATATCGAAATGGACAAGTACGCTTGCGAAACGCTCAAAACCCGCGCGGCCTTTCATTGGTTGAAAGCAAAGAATCAATTGCAAAAATATAAAAAATATCTCTACGAAAAACAAGAAAAAGAAGATGGTAGTAAACTTTGGGAACAAGTTCCCAAAGAAATTATCGATATTGTTATTCAGGCAACAATTGGCGAAACCACAATAAATGACATTTTCAAAAATGTAGATAAACTAAAAAGCGAACAAGAAGTCGATATTATTATTGGAGGTCCGCCATGTCAGGCGTATTCTGTTGCTGGACGCGCCCGAATGGGAAAAAAGGTTGAACAAGACCCACGTAATGAATTATACAAATACTATGTTAAGTTCTTAGAACGCTATCACCCAAAAATGTTTGTTTTTGAGAATGTTTTGGGTATTCGTACTGCAAAAGGTGGAGAACCTTTTCTCGATTTACAAAGATTAGTTCGTAAACTTGGTTATGAAATACAACCAGAAATTCAGATTGCCTCAGAACATGGAGTCTTACAAAATCGCCAACGTGTTATTATCGTTGGTTGGAAAACAACAGATGAAAATGGCAATCCTACTACATTTCATTACCCAGAATTGAAACCTGAAACAAGCAAATATCAAGTTCTTAACGATTTATTTGCAGACCTACCAGAACGCAAATCGGGCGAAGGAAAGTTGTGCGAACCTATAAATTATATAAAGTCACTTTCAGAAATGGAGTATCTGAAAAAATCGAAAATTCGCGACACGTTTGATTTTACCACACAGCATATTGCACGTCCAAACAATGCAAATGACCGTGAAATATATAAAATAGCATTAGATAAATTTCTGCAAAATAACGGTGAAAGGCTTGACTATTCAAAACTTCAGCCGCGATTACAGCACCATAAAAACAAAGAAACTTTTTTAAATCGCTTCAATGTCGTAAATCCATTTGGATGCAGCCATACAGTTGTTGCTCATATTGCAATGGACGGACATTACTATATCTATCCAACACTAAATCCTACAATAGAAAATGTACGTTCGATAACCATTCGCGAGGCCGCTCGTCTGCAATCATTTCCCGACGATTATTATTTTGAAGGTAGCAGAAGTGCTGCATTCAAACAAATTGGCAACGCTGTTCCTGTGGTTTTGGCTCATAAAATTGCAGTTGAATTAAAAAAACAATTTTAGCCTATGAATTACAATTCACTACAAAAGGCAGAGGCTACGCCCGAAGCTGCTTCTATGATTGAAACATTTCGAGCAATTGGTTACAACCTCGAAACGGCTATTGCCGATATTATCGACAATTCAATTTCTGCAAAAGCAAAAAACGTTTATATCAATCGTATTTGGCACGGTGGGGAATCCGTCATTACCATTAAAGACGATGGCGACGGTATGAATAGCGATGAAATTATTCAAGCAATGCGCCCCGGTGCTCAAAATCCTTTGTCCGACCGTTCCTCCTCCGATTTGGGAAGATTTGGGCTTGGGCTTAAAACCGCTTCTTTTTCTCAATGCCGCAAATTATCTTTATTAAGCAAACGTGCAGGATATAACGCTGCTTTTTGGTCTTGGGATTTAGACTATGTTTCTCAAAGCCACAAATGGGAACTACTACGATGGATACCCGAAGAATTTTTACACGAGTTAGACGAGCAAGAAACGGGAACACTTGTCGTATGGACTGATTTAGATAGAATTTTATCGTTACAAACAGCCGAAACAGACGAGAATGCAAAACGAAAATTTTCCGATTCGTTAGATAAAGTCAAAAAGCATATAGCGATGACGTTCCACCGATTTATTGAAGATAAAACAATAAAAATTCATTGGTGCGGTCATTTAATAGAACCGTGGAATCCGTTTTGTTTAGACGAGAGCAAAACACAAGTACGTCCCTATGAATCAATTTATTTTGGTGAAAGTAAAGCCGAAATAAAAGGTTTTGTATTGCCTCATAAAAATAACTTTTCAAGCGAAGAAGCATTCAAAAAAGCGGAAGGTATAAACGGTTATCCAGCCCAACAAGGTTTTTATGTTTACCGTGGCAACCGCCTTTTGCTTGGAGGCGATTGGTTGGGGTTATTCCGCAAAGAAGAACATTACAAACTTGTTCGCATACAATTAGATTTACCAAACACATTAGATGCTGATTGGCAAATTGATATAAAGAAATCTACCGCCACACCGCCTGCCGTTTGCCGTGAACAATTAAAATCTTACGCAATGGATGTCAGAAACTTTGGCGTAGAAGTTTATCGACATAGAGGCAAAATTCTCAAACAAAGAGCCGGACAATCATTCCAACCGCTTTGGCTTGAAAAGAAAAAAGACAACCATTGGTCGTTTGTGGTAAATCGAGAGCATTTAATGATTCAAAACCTCAAAACAATGGCAAAGGATAAACCCGAACAAGCCATTGAAACGCTTTTGAAATTTTTGGAAGAAGCAATTCCGACAAAACCAATCTATATAAACGAGGCGCAAGGCGAAGAAACGCAAAAAACGCCTTTCTCGGATATGGATATAA
>JAQUSR010000142.1 GCA_028710155.1 Bacteroidales bacterium
TTGAATTGACAGGCAGAAACGCAATCGCCAAGACCTAAACAGCCATTAGGACAGCCACTTTCGCCGCCAAAAATACTATTGGCATAAAAACAAGAGGAAGCAGCATTGTATAGTACTTTTTTAGGGGCATTGGCAACGCTTCCGTTGCATCGGACGACAGCAATTTTGGGGTCAGATTTTGTGGCTTCGATGCCAAGAATTTCTGCAATTTTGGCTAAGGCTGCATCGTTGAGCGACGGACATTTAGCTTCAAAACTTTCGTTTTTTACCATAAATTCAGCTAAAGCACGACAGCCTGCAAAACCGCAACCGCCACAATTGGCACCCGGTAATAAAGATACCACTTCGTCGATTCGTGGATCTTCAACAACTTTAAATTTTTGTGCTACAAAATATAAAATGAGAGCGAAAATGACTCCCAATGCACACAAAATAATTAAAGAAAAAAGCATTATTTCATTCACTATATTTGATTTTTAGTGGAAAAAATCCACATGGTTTAAGGGTTGCAAAATTAGTTTTTTTGAAAAAAAAAATATCATATTCAAAAAAAAACGGGTAGAAAAAATACTACCCAACGTTTAGTTATAATGAATTTGCTATTTTGTTGTCTCTAACCATTGCCAAATATGGTCGATGACAATATCGATGCGGATGTCGAAGGCTTCGCGAGTAGCATAGCCGATATGCGGAACAACTACGCAATTAGGTGATTGCAACAACGGATGGTCGGGTGGGAGCGGAGGCTCTTTTTCAAACACATCAATGCCGGCACCGGCTAATTTTTCGTTGCGCAATGCAACAGCTAAGGCGTTCATATCTACAACGTTGCCACGTGCGGTGTTGATTAATATGGCGGAAGATTTACATAAAGCCAATTTTTCGGCAGAAATCAAATGAAATGTTTCGGCAGTAAACGGAACGTGGAGCGAGATGATGTCGCACATTTTGAGCAAATCGTCTAATGCCACATATTCGATGCCGCTTGCTTTGACAGACGGGCGTTGAGTTCGACTCCATGCAACCACTTTACAGCCAAAGGCTTGTAGCAATCGTGCCGTTTCTTGACCGATGGCACCGGTTCCGATGATTCCGACTGTTTTTCCATGCAACTCTCTTCCTAAGAAGTTGTTGCGTATTCCGGATTTCCGAGTTTCCGCATCCAAAGCGGTGATACGGCGATAGACATCCAACATTAACCCGACAGCCAACTCCGCTACTGCGATAGTGGCATAGCCAGATGCGTTGATGACAGTGATGTTGTGTGCTTTACAATAGTCTAAATCGATATGATCCAATCCGGTAAAAGCCACCGATAGCATTTTTAATTTCGGACAAGCTGCCAGCACTTTTGCATCCAATTTGATGTTGGAAATGATGACGATTTCTGCATCGTGCATCCGTTGAATCAAATTTTTGGAATCCTCTCTTCGCTCGTAATACCACATGAACTCGTGTCCCGATTTCTCAAATTTTTCTTTTAAACTCTCAGATAATAAATAACTTATTCCAATAGGTTCTACACAAACAATTTTCATAACGGATGATTTTTTTTCGAGGGGTAAAGGTAGAAAAAATGGTTAAATGGATGGGGTGAAAAAAGACAAAAATGTTGAAATTGTTTAACTTGTTGAAGATGTTGAAGATGTTGAAATTGTTTAACTTGATTAACTTGTTGAAGATGTTTTAACTTGTTTAAAATGTTTAAGTTATTGAAGATGTTTGATTTGTTGAAGATGTTTAACTTGTTCAAAATGTTTAAGTTGTTGAATTTGTTGAATTTTTGAAGAATGTTTTGAGGGAAAAACTATTCTGTATAAAATGGTTTCATTGCTTGATTTAGCGAATTGTGGGTGGGTAACAAAAGTGAAGGTTTAAGTTTAAATTCACTTTACGAAAAGTGTAAAACAAGGTATTTTATTGTTACGTTTGTGTTTCATTTCAACCAAAAAAACAGATAATCTATTGAAAAATAAATCTTTTCAATATTAATCGATTTGTAAACTTCTTGAAATTTGTTTGTAATATGATTCATCGTCTTTTGCACCATCAAAAAAAAGAGATGATTTATGAAAAGATGTAACAAAAAAGTCGGTTTATTAATGACATTGTTTTTATGTTGTAGTTTTTTTTCGGTGCAAGCCGGAACGGTAAAAGGTCAAATTATTGATAAACAGACCAAAGAACCTTTAATTGGAGTTACTATACAAATTGTGGGAACATCGGTGGGAGCGGTTACCGATTTGGATGGAAATTATGTAATCAATAATTTAAAAGACGGAACGTATGATTTAGAAATTCGCTATGTTTCTTATAAAACGATTCAAAAAAAGCTGAATCATATTTCAAATGAAATTTTGCAGTTGAATTTTGAGATGGAGACTGATGAAAAGTTGTTGGAGATGGTTACGATTGTTGCCAAAAAAAATCTGGAAAACGAAATGACATTATTGAAAGAGCGGCAAGCGGCAACGGTTGCTATCGAAAATATTGGAGCTAAAGAGATGAGTCTCAAAGGTGTGTCAAATGCTGCCGATGGCGTGAAAAAATTGACAGGAATCTCGTTCGCTGATGCTGATCGGTTGATCGTTAGAGGTTTAGGAGATCGATATAGCAGTACTTCGCTTAACGGATTGCCGATTGCCTCACCAAATCCTGATAATAAATTGATCCCGTTAGATTTATTTCCTTCTTCATGTATTAAAAACATTACGGTGAAAAAAGTTTATGAAGTAGGAACTTTTGCCGATTATTCAGGAGCGCACATCAATATTGGAACGCGTGAAAATATGGATGAAGACTTTTTCAAGATTTCGTTGAATGCTGGTGGACGTGTGAATACGGTTTTTCAGGAGTTTCATCAAGGCGATCAACGTTTTGGATTGTGGAAAGCAAATAATTTATCGACACAGATAACCGAAATGACCTCCAAACAGTTTTCAGAATATATCAAAACGACTGATCCTTTTGGAACTACGTTTACAATAACGCAAAAAAAAGCACTTCCGGATTTTGGAGGAAATATCTCTTTTGGTAAAAATTTTAAAATCGGGAAAAATGGTTTAGGCGTTTTGGCTTCGTTGAGTATGAGTCATGAATCACAAACGATGGAAAATGTATATAAAGCAACGTTGACGGCTCAAGGTTCTAAATTGAATGAATTTAGCAGTAATAGTTACAGCTCTTTTTTAAATATGTCAGCTTTAGTTGGAGCGGGCTACAATTTTAGAAAAGAAGATGCTATCAACTATACGCTTTTTTATGCACGTAATGCGGTGGATAACTATAAATTGCGAGATGGTTTTGATTCGGAGCAGGTGCATTTGATTGGAAGCAACAGCGTGATGCATATTTATAGTTTACTGAATAATCAACTTAGTGGAAAACACGCTTTTGGAAAACGTTGGAATCTTTTGTGGAGCGGATCTTATGGCATCACTGCCAGTAGTGAACCCGACCGCCGACAAGTGATGTATCGCGAAGAAAACGACCAAATTTATCTGTTTAAACTGAATCAACAAGAGACGATGCGTTATTTTGGAACACTGAACGAACGAGAAGCTGTGGGTGACATTCGCTCACAATATCGTTTTGGCAACGACCATCTTTTACAATTCGGAGCTACCTATAAAAATAAAAAACGCGATTTTCAATCAACACGTTTCTACTACAATATCAGAAATTTAAACACTGTTATTGAAAGTATTGATGAAATATACGATCCGTCTAATTATTTGAATCAGGAGAATATCGAAAACGGAACGATTGGAGTTTTGAAAGATGCACAACCCAAATCGTCATACGATGCTGGCAGTGATATTATGGCTGCTTTTACAGAAGTGATTCTTTATCCATGGAAATCAATGATTATCAATGTTGGAGTGCGTTTTGAACAATCCAATCAATGGGTGCATTATTGGAATGATGCTGCTATAGAAAAACTGTCGCAGCTGAATACGACTGATTGGTTTCCGGCTCTACATTTTAAATATAATATCAATAAAACCAATGATTTAAAATTATCTCTTTCAAAAACGGTAACACGACCGGAATTTATTGAAATGGCTCCATTTCTTTATAAAGAATCGTTTGGAAGTGATGAAATTCGTGGAAATGAGAACCTTCAAAACGGTTATAATTATAATATTGATCTACGATATGATCTATTTCCTGCCTCAAACAATGGCAATATGTTATCAATAGCAGGTTATTATAAATTTCTGAAAAACCCGATTGAGCGGGTACAAGAGTCATCAGGAGGTTCAGCGGTACACTCATTTCGCAACGCAGAAAACGGTATGGCAGCGGGTATCGAATTGGAATTTCGTCAACAGTTTTTGAAATATTTTAAATTCGGATTGAATGCAGCATTTATTTTTACGAATGTGGTTTTACCGGAAGATGGTGGCGTTTATACTGATTCAAAACGTGCTTTGCAGGGAGCTTCACCCTATTTAATCAATGCTGACCTTTCTTATAAATTGAATATCAAAGACAAACAACAACTTGATTTTGTCTTGTTGTACAACCTGCAAGGTCCTCGCATTCATTCTGTGGGCATTTATGGAGTAGGTAATGTGATTCAAAAACCGTTACATACGCTCGATTTTGTGGGACATTGGAAAATGAATGATTCGTGGAGTATGAAATTGAAAATCAAAGATCTGCTAAATACAACTATTCAATATACACAAGAGGTTAAATCGACTGGAAATGTAGTTGAAGTAGAACGTTATCAACCCGGAACCAATTTTGAAATTGGCGTTACTTTTGAAATATAATTTATTGAAATATCAATTTTTTAAAAATTCTTATTATGAACAAAAAAGATGTAAAAATGTCCATGCTGACCATGTTGGTCATGATGGTTGCTATGAGTTTTAATGCTTGTAAAAAAACGGAAGTAAAACCTGAAAATCCAACTTCAGAATCTACTGAATTGATTGGAGAATTAACAGAAAACCGCACCTTGAAAAGCGGAGAAACTTATCATTTAACAGGAGGTTTTCATGTAAAATCCGGTGCTACATTATTCATCGAAAAAGGTGTAACCATTGAAGCCAAAGACGACGACATAGTCGATTATATTTTGGTGGAACAAGGTGCAAAAATTGATGCACAAGGTACTGCTGAAGATCCTATTGTGATGACTTCCGAGAAAAAATCGGCGGGTGCTTGGGGTGGTTTGCACATTTGCGGTAAAGCTCCAATCAATGTAACAGGTGGCACTTCCAAATCGGAAATCGGCGATGCCGTTTATGGAGGAAACGATGTGTCAGATCAATCGGGAATTTTGCGATATATTCGTATCGAATACGCCGGCTATGCATTCAGCGAAGAAAAAGAAAGCAACGGATTTACTTTTTACGGAGTCGGAAACGGAACCATTGCTGAATATCTGCAA
>JAQUSR010000143.1 GCA_028710155.1 Bacteroidales bacterium
GCCCCTATTTTTTAGATTTTTATAATACTGAATGGTATGCCGAAGTTTCCGCCAAAGTAATGTGGAATAACGAAATCAAAGACATCATTTATTATTTGAAATTGGAAGCCGAGCGAGAAGGTCATAAATGGGTAGTGAGCAATATTTATTTTGCACCGTTTGACGAATTATATCCCGAATTGCCGGATAGCATCAAACAAGCCCACTTTTTACATCCCAAAAGTCACGAGATTGACTTTATCAATCTGCCCAAAGAATTTCGCGACGCCGAATTTTTCTCATCATATCTTTATCAATCATATCAACCCGATCCAATTTCCATTTACTTATATGAACTCAAAAAAGGAAATATTAAATTTTTGAGTGTCAACAATACCAAATTTCATTTTTTGATCGAACAAAAATGGTATTTTGAAATTATCTTTTTCAACCGTAATGAGGTTAACTCCGGATGGTTGATTTCCAATCTTTTACCTATAACCGAACAAGAATATCCCATTCTCAGAAGAACTTTTAACAGCAATAATTAATTTCTCTAATTATAATTTGTGCATCTATGAAAAAAATGATGTTGATTTTTTGGGCTTTGATGATCAGCTTTGGCATCCATGCCCAAACGAAAAAAGAAAAAGACCCTGCTCCAAATAAAGATGAAATTGAAGCCTATAGATATCAATCAGAAAGGATCGTTGAATATTTAGCGGAAACGTTAAATTTTTTAGGTGATTCTACCACAATAGCCAAAGAACGTCAAATTGTTACTAATGAAAGTTATTTAAAAATTTTCAAAAATACAGAAGTTCAAATTGAAGACGATTTGATTGAAGACCGTATCGTTCCCGTTTATAAAGATGTAAGAGCTTATTTGCGAGATATTGGATTTTTTTATAAACAAGTTCATTTCGATTATGTCATTCAAGAAATCGAACAATTTTACAACTCCCGAAAAGAAATTAATTTCCGTGTTACCGTCAACCGCCATTTGATGGGCACTACCATTAAAGACCAAGTGGTAGAAAACAATATGATTCGTTACATCGAAATAGATTTAGATCACGCCCACGAAGTATTGAAAATTGTCAGCATTTACTCAACCCGTTTAGAAGAAAAAGAAGATATTGAAATTTGGTGGTCGCAACTCCCCGACTATTGGAGAAACTATTTCTCTAAAGACATCAATTTAGATAACGGATTAAAACTTAGCGATGTAGTAGCTTTCAGCGATTCTTCTATCACCTTCCCCTATTCGACTGATTTGGAAAAAATTGTTACTGACTCGAGTTTAATTCTACTTGACGAAAAGTTAATAAAATCGACTCTCCCGACAACCGATTATTTTGCCAAAGTGAAAACCCTTCCGGATTCTTTGCAAAGAGTTCATATCGCCTATCACGGAGCCTCATTACATAGCCTTGTAGGCAATATGATGAAACAAATTTCAGTAGATATCAGCAACGAATCCATCTATTCCGATTTGACACCATTAGCCAAAATGTCATATTTGAAAGAGTTGAACCTAAGCGGAACACCCATCAAAGACATTTCTGATTTAAGAAACCTGAGCGATTTAGAAAAACTCAATATCTCTAACACACAATTATCTGACATCTCTCCGTTGCAATATTTGATCAACCTCAAAAGTATAGATTTTAGTCAAACCCTCATTTCTGATATTTCAACTTTAGCCTATAATTCTGCTTTAGAGGAAATTAAGATGAATAAGACACGCGTTTCCGATGTTTTCGCATTAGCCCGTTTAACCGAACTGAAACGTTTATGGATGAACCAAACAGAAGTGAGTGATATTTCGGCTTTGGCAAATAATAAAAATTTGGAAATCATATCTTTTCATGATACTAAAGTGGCCAACTGCTCCATTTTGAATAGTTTTCCGAAATTGATTATGGCAGGCATGAATAACACCAAAATAACTGACATTGCTGCACTCAACGGTTTAAAAAATCTTCAAAACATTTTTATCAATAATACAGGCGTTGCCGAAATTTCCACTTTGACCGAAATGGAAAGTTTGACTAGAATTTATGGTGATAACACCAAAATTTCTAAAACAGAAGCCATCGAATATATGCAGCAACACCCCACTACTTTGGTTGTTTTTGAATCAAAGAATTTGGAAAGTTGGTGGAATAGTATGCCCGATAATTGGAAAAAAATCTGGAAAGAAACACTGAAAATCAAATCCAATCCCGATAACGATCAACTACATCAAATGGTGATTCTTAAAGATTTGGATTTTAGTTTTCGTAAAATCAATAATATCGATTGCCTTTCACAAATGTTAATGTTGGAGAACCTGAATGTTGCCAGCAACGACATCACCAATCTAAGTGCTTTAGCCAACTTATCTACTCTCATTTCCATCAATTTTTCTAAAACAAAAGTTAACGACATTACACCGCTTCTCAAACATAAATCTTTAACTACCATTTTGTGCAACGAAACACCTATCACCAACCTTGAATTACTCAAATCGCTGAAGGAACTGCAGTTGATTGAATGCGACCAATGCTCTATAAAAGACGAAAAAGTATATCAAATTCATCAAGATAATCCGCAATGTTTGATCATTTACCGAACATCAAAAAACAAATTATGGTGGGATAATCTGAGCGAAGCATGGAAAAAGGTGTTTATTGCCGACCATAACATTGAAACTCCGGATAAATATCAATTACAAAAAATGTTGAATCAATCCACCATTAACGTAAAAGATAATCGTTCCATCACCAACTTAAATTGTTTGGCTCCAATGCTTTATTTGGACAAACTCATTATCGCCAATACCAGCATTACCTCTTTAGAAGAAATTGTAAATAAAACGAGCATCAAGTATCTCGATCTTTCCAATAATCCTATCGAACTTATTGACAATTTGAGCAATTTACAAAACATTGACACGCTGATTTTGGAAAATACACCGGTGAAGAAAATCGATGTAGTCAGCCATCTTCCAAAATTAAAATATTTGAATTTTTCAGGAACACAAATAAAAAACCTAAAACCTTTATTATCAGCAACACAACTAATCAGTATCGATTTTAATAATACCGGTGTTACCAACATTTCGCCATTGCTCAATTTACCCAACTTACGACAAATGAAGGCTTTTCGTACTAAAGTTTCCGTTGGAAAAATTGACGAATTCAAACAAGCAAATCCGCAATGTGAAGTGATTTTCTATTAAAATCGTAACTACACACTACTTGTTATTGAGTATTTTATCAAATAGTTGGGCTTTCATCATCACTTAGAATTCATCGAATGATGTCTGACACTATATTTTCCATTCCAAGAATTTCGGCACATGTATAAATAGCTGTAATCGAAACGCCCAAAACACCATGTAGATTCAGATTTTGTCCCGTTAAAAACAAGTTGGGAATAGGTGTTCTCGGCGTTAAAATCGTGTATAACAATTGTTGATAATCCTTTTGAATGCCATAAGCCGCACCTTGTTTTGTTGCAGTATAATTCCAATACGACAAAGGTGTACTTGTATAAATTCTATCGATATTACCCTTTAATTCCGGAAGATAGCGATAAGCCGTTTGTAGACATTGTTCCGCTTTTTTCGCTTTAAAATCTAAATAATCGGCTCCACGATGCCCTATTTCTGTTCCTGCCCAAGCTTCCACTTCCGACCATAACATAGGCGTTATAATATCCAAATTTCTCGTGTATTTTTCCCCTTCGTTCGGCACTTGAAACGACAAAAGTATTCCTTCTGTTTTTTGTGGATTTATGCGTTGTGAAATATTCCAAATATCTTCAGTATCATAAATATACATATTTTTATTTCGATAAGCAACACTGTTTTCTTTGAGTGCCACATTCATAGTAAACATTCCAAAAGTATTTTTCAAAGAAGAAATTCTTTGACGAAAAATTTTACGAATCAAAGCACTTTCGCGGATCCATTCAAAAGTGGTTGCCGGATGAACATCGGAAATAACAATATCGGCAGACAAACGATCTTCACCATTGATTTCTATTTCTGCAATTTTTCCGTCTCGTTCAATCAATTGTGTTACTTTGGCATGATTCATCACCGTTCCATTCATGCTGCGAATGCTTTCCACTAACGAAGTAACAATTTGATTACCGCCACCTCGCAAACGCCATGCACTTTGGATAAAAGAACTATTGATTTGAGCAAAAGTGTATAAAGGCAACGTTTCAGCATTTAATTCCATTTTCAACGAATTGCCTGACAAAACGTTTTGTAACACCGGATCATCAATGGTTTTCGTCAAAAATTGATACGCCGATTGAGCCAAAAGCGATGTACTTTGCAGCATAGCATCATTTTTTTGATTAAATACATCAAAAATATGATTACCAACATTTTGCAATACTTCTGAATATTTTTTCAGATTCTGTCTTTGATGTGGAAATTGTTGTGATAATTGATCGGAAAAACGTTCAAAACCATTAGCAAAGAGAAATGACCGATGATTAAAAAACACTTCATCAAAACCATTTTCATCCATTTGATGCCACGGAAGATGCATTAAATCGAAATATTGAAAAAGCGTGTGTAAAGGTTGCCCCTCACCTAACCCGCCCACATAATGAAAACCGGTATCAAATTCCAAATTACCCCGCTTAAAGGTTTGCAAATTGCCGCCAAAATTTTCATTTTTTTCCAAAACAGCAACATTAAACCCTTTTTTACTCAAAATATATCCACATTCCAAAGCACCTAAACCACTTCCGATAATTACGACATCAAATTTTTTCATAATGGTTGTTTCGTAAATTCTCCTTTAAATTCAATATAAACCGTGGTATTATCAAAAACAGTAGCTGACATTTTAGCCGTCATTTCGCTTTGTTGAACTTGCATTTTGATTTGCAATTGTTGCTGTTGTAAAGGTGTAATCACTGATAAAAAACGACATTGCTTCACTTGACAGAGAAACAACGGACAATGCAACAATTTTTCTAAACATTCTTTCAACATTTGAATATTACAAACTCCGGGAGCAATCGGATTGTTGGGAAAATGCCCCTGATAAACAGCATGATTCGGATTTAGCGAAACATGAAATAGCGTTTCATCAACATTACCGCTTTGTTGGTCAATATAAAAATAATGATTGAGTAACATTTTAACTATTTTTTAACATCGAAATTTTCATTTTTCCACGAGCAATAACCGTATCATTCACAGTAGTTTCAGCCGTAAAAAGAGTAACATTCATGGCTTCTGAAAGAAAGCTAAAATGAGTTGTTAACTGATCTCCCACTTTGGGTAACGAAAAAAGTTGAAAATTTTTGACTTCGCCAATTAATCCTAAAACGATCGGTT
>JAQUSR010000144.1 GCA_028710155.1 Bacteroidales bacterium
AAATGCATCTTCAAAGTACTATAAAAATAAAAACTTACAAAAAAAATCAATCACACAGAATTCTGTGTGATTGATTTTTCTAATTTTGCATCACTAAAAACCTGTAACGGTTATTTAGGACGAGACACATTGAGATTGCTTAATCAGAGTGGTTTTTATGGACAATCTTGAAGTCGTTCTCGATAATTGGTTAATCGAACTTTAAAGAGAGCTCTTTTTTTTATTGTAAAAACTCCACCATTGCCTTCTCATCAATACTTCGAAAATCGCCCGATTGTACCAATTTTCCGTCTTTCATCCAAATAAATGTGGGAAACTTGCCAAAAACGATGTTGATAGCAGCTTTTGGCGAAATTAGATAGTAATCATCTTCAAAAGTTTCCGTCTCTTTGATAAAAGAAGAAATGGATTTTTCACCACCCCAAATTATTATTTTTACTTTTAACGGGTCGATATTATGTTGATCAACAATAAGATGAATTTTATTCAGCCCTAATTTGCAAAACGGACAACCCGATGCCACAAAACACATCAAATAGGAGCTCGAATCAATATTCCACACCACAGAGTCGGTGGTGAAGATGATGGAATCATCCAAATTTTCTTTTTGAATCACCAAATTCGCCCAAAATGTGGAATCGGTTTTTGCCTGTTCAAAAACCTCTGTATTGATACTTCGATCTTCGGAAACAAACTTATTATATAACATATCCATCGGAAAAACAATAAAAGGTACTATCAACGAAGCCGCCACAACGCCACCGACAATCCATTTTCGATAGGGCAACCGATAATCGCTTTCTTTTCGGATAAACAATAATAAAACAATGGTAATGATATTTTTAATAATGGAATGAGCGGGATCAATTTCAATCAGTTCTCCAAAACAATGACAATTGCTATCGTTGCGAAAAACGGCTGCATAAACCAAAAAAAGTGTAAAACCAATCATGGTCAACATGGTCAAGCACCACGTTTTGTGATAAAATATTTTCAACAACAAAAAAACACCCAACAACAATTCAACAGCTATCAACGATCGCGCAACCACTGTTGAAAACACAAAACTAAACCAATGAAAACTATAAATATACAGTTCCAATTGGTCTAACGATATCAATTTTAAAATGGCAGTGGTGATAAACATGACACCAATCAACAAGCGGATGATGAAAGTAAAATATTTTTTTGTATTCATATTATGTTGAATAAAAGAATCCCGATAATTAATTGGGCAAAAGTACATTTTTTTGCAAACCATCAATATTCTTTTGCAATATTACCAACAAAAAATTAAAAATAAAACAACCTCCCATTTATAAACCATTCCTAAAAACACAGAAATTCATTAAAGCGTTTTTTTGTATCTTAATTCTTACTACATTTGCACCCCAATAGAAAAATACTGACGTACATGACAAGAAATGTAAAATTCTGTCAATAAATTCAATGCTATGTCTTTTACATTCTTTATATTATGGTAAAAGTATTATTCATTGGGGAACAAAAATTTGTCAATCATAATATCAAAATATGAAGCCCGATTTTAAAAAGATCAACTTCAAAGAGAAGTTTCCGGAAAAAAACGGTTGCAGCACTTCTACAACAGAAGATTGGCTGACACCCGAACAAATTCCGGTAAAACCGGTTTATACCAAAACCGACCTTGAAGGCATGGAGCATTTGAATTATGCGGCAGGCATCGCACCTTTCTTACGCGGTCCCTACTCTACCATGTATGTTCAACGTCCATGGACGGTTCGTCAATATGCCGGATTTTCTACGGCAGAAGAGTCAAACGCCTTTTATCGCCGTAACTTGGCAGCCGGACAAAAAGGACTTTCTGTTGCCTTCGATTTAGCGACTCATCGTGGCTACGACTCCGACCATCCACGTGTGGAAGGTGATGTCGGAAAAGCCGGAGTAGCAGTCGATTCCATCCTCGACATGAAAATTCTTTTCGACCAAATTCCTTTAAACAAAATGTCAGTTTCGATGACCATGAACGGTGCTGTTTTGCCCGTGATGGCGTTTTATATCGTAGCCGGTTTGGAACAAGGCGCGAAGTTGGAAGAGTTGCAAGGAACCATCCAAAACGACATTTTAAAAGAGTTCATGGTTCGAAACACCTACATCTATCCGCCGTTGCCTTCGATGCGTATCATTGCCGATATTTTCGAATTTACTTCGCAAAAAATGCCTAAGTTCAACTCTATTTCCATCTCCGGGTACCACATTCAAGAAGCCGGTGCCACTGCAGATATCGAGTTGGCTTACACCCTTTGCGACGGCTTGGAATATCTTCGTGCCGGCATCAAAGCGGGCTTGGATATCGATGCTTTTGCACCGCGTTTGTCGTTCTTCTGGGGCATCGGAATGAATCATTTCATGGAGATTGCTAAGATGCGTGCCGCCAGAATGTTGTGGGCAAAATTGGTGAAACAATTCAACCCGAAAAATCCGAAATCGATGGCATTGCGTACTCACTGCCAAACCTCAGGCTGGAGTTTGACTGAACAAGATCCGTTCAACAACGTTACCAGAACCTGTGTTGAAGCCATGGGTGCCGCTTTGGGACACACACAATCGTTGCATACCAACGCTTTGGACGAAGCTATCGCTTTACCGACAGATTTTTCTGCACGTATTGCCCGTAACACACAGATTTAC
This sequence comes from Bacteroidales bacterium, assembly GCA_028710155.1. Classification (GTDB taxonomy): domain Bacteria; phylum Bacteroidota; class Bacteroidia; order Bacteroidales; family WRLA01; genus WRLA01. Next base: position 2,671 of record JAQUSR010000144.1, read on the forward strand.
ATTCAAGAAGAAACAGACATTTGCCGCTCTGTTGACCCTTGGGCAGGCAGTTATTACGTAGAATCACTCACCAAATCAATTGCCGAAAAAGCATGGGAACATATTCAAGAAATTGAATCACTCGGAGGCATGGCAAAAGCCATCGAAACCGGTATTCCTAAAATGCGTGTCGAAGAGGCATCAGCCCGCACACAAGCCAAAATTGATTCCGGAAAACAAACCATCGTGGGTGTTAATAAATATCGTTTGGAACACGAAGACCCGATTGAAACATTGGAGGTGGACAACACCGCCGTTCGTCTATCGCAAATTGAACGGTTGAAAAAGTTACGTGCCGAACGTAACGAAGCCGAAGTGCAAGCTGCTTTAGATGCCATTACCCATTCTATGGAAACCGGCGAAGGTAACTTGCTCGAACTATCGGTTGATGCCGCCAAAAAACGCGCTTCGTTGGGCGAAATTTCTTATGCCATCGAAAAAGTCGTAGGACGCTATAAAGCAGTAATTAGAAGTATATCTAACGTGTATTCAACAGGAGCAAAAGATTCGGAAAGTTTTCAAAACGCATGTCAACTTGCCGACCAATTCGCAGAACAAAACGGTCGCCGTCCCCGCATTATGATTGCGAAAATGGGACAAGACGGACACGACCGCGGACAAAAAGTGGTAGCCACCGGCTATGCCGACATCGGTTTTGATGTAGATGTAGGCTCCTTATTCCAAACTCCGGAAGAAGCTGCCAAACAGGCTGTTGAAAACGATGTTCACGTTTTGGGCGTGTCGTCATTAGCCGCCGGACACAAAACTTTGGTTCCGCAAGTGATTGCAGAATTGAAAAAATTGGGTCGCGAAGATATTATGGTCATCGTGGGTGGCGTTATTCCTCCACAAGATTATCAATATCTGTACGATGCCGGTGCTGCAGCCATCTTCGGACCCGGATCGGTCATTTCCGATTGCGCCATCCGCATTTTGGACTTGCTGATGTCGGAATAAACTGTTGTTCTGTACAACACATAAAAAGAGGCAATCGAATGGTTGCCTCTTTTTTAGTTTATCTTAGAAAAATCCGGTCTTTTTAACAATCAAGAAGTAAAATTTACATTTACTCTTAAAAAAATCGAACGAATATATTACTTTTGTCCCTTTCTATGAAACGGCAATTTTTTATATATATTTTATTGACTTTCTGTTTATTGCAAAATGCTTTTGCAAACACAGATCAGGTCAAAGCGTCAGATAGCTTGTTTCACAAAAATCCGTGGCAAATAGAAGCACGGGTGCATTACGGATTTTGCATTCCACATCATTTAGAAATGGAATTTTTAACTCGCAAGCATTTTCCGTTGTACGAAATTTCGGTATTGACCAATACAACCGGACGCAATTTGTGGGAAGCCCAATGCAACTATCCCACGTATGGATTTTCCTTTATCTGTTCCGGTTTGAGTAGTCCGGAACTAGGAAATTTGTATGGCCTCTATCCTTTTATTGACTTTCCTTTTAAACAGTGGAAAAGCCACAATTACATAGCATTACGTGTCGGTTTAGGGTTGGGCTATTTAACCAATCCATTTGATCGTATTACCAATTATCACAATTTTGCTTACGGATCTCATTTAAACGCATTGATTCACTTTGAATTACAAGGAAAAATTCATCTAATTCCACGTTTGAGCTTGAAAGGAGGAATCTCGTTTACACACTTATCAAACGGAACCACCAAAGAACCCAATTTTGGTTTGAATATTCCGGCTTTGGTTGCAGGAGTTGAGTATCAAATCAATAATACACCGGGAGATCTTATTGAACGCCAATGGGAAAAACGACAAAAATATCCTTACAAACTTGTAGTAGATATTTATGGAGCATGGAAAGATATTTCAAAAATTGAAAGTCCGCTTTATTTTACCGGAAATCTGAGTTTCAACCTTTTAAAACAATATCGTCCATGCCGATCATGGGGCGCAGGCATCGATTTCGACTATGATAAATCCGATATCGCCATCAAAAAACAAAATCATGTATACGAAGGACCGGATATTTTATACACTCGTATCGGCATCAAAGCAATGCACCAATGGAATATTTCTCATTTGCTGATTGGCGTTCAATTTGGATATTATTTAGTTAAAAAAGACAAAAGTGATGGCCATTTCTTCGATTTTCTAACCATCGGATACGAGTTTAATGATCACATTTATGCCGGCATCGCTCTCAAATCGCATTGGGCAAAAGCCGATTATATAGGATTTGGAATTAGAACAACTTTATGGAAATCAAAAATAAAATAATTGTATCTGCAATAGTTATATTGTGTTGCTTGATAGCGGGTTGCAAAAAAAATAACGAAATCGTTATGGAAGTTCGCACCGGAAGTCCTATCACTACGTTGATTCTTTACAACAACGTCGACGTCATTCTCACGCATCGACCACAAAACGACATTCAAGTATCAGCTCCACATCGAATGATCGACAAAATTGAAACCTCCATCAACGGAAGCACCTTAACAATTCGCAATAATAATACAATGAATTGGTTGCACGACTTAGACCCTTCGCTCACTGTATGGGTAAATGTGGATAGTTTGTCGAATATTGCGTTTTATAGTACGGCTGTTCTCTCCACAGAAACAGC
>JAQUSR010000014.1 GCA_028710155.1 Bacteroidales bacterium
CGACAAAGGCATTAGTAACCCCGACAAAGTTTTGAGAATAGTTGATTTTCCGACTCCGTTGCGTCCCATCAAGCAAGTGAGTTGTTGCGAATGAAGTGATAAGTTTAAATCGTTAAAAAGAGGTGTATGATAACCTATTGAAAGATGATTAGTTCGTAATAAAGTATTCATGTGCAAAATTTAAGCGTTTAGTTTTTTATTACGAAAAATCATCCAAATGACAATAGGCGCACCTATTAAAGAAGTAATGGCATTGATGGGCAAAACGCTGTTCATGCCGGGCATTCCGGAAACAATATCGCAAAACAAGGCTACCACACCGCCAATCAACAGCGATGCGGGAATCAAAATTTTGTGGTCAAATGTTTTGAAAATCATTCGAGAAAAATGTGGCACCATCAATCCGATAAAGGCAATCGGTCCGCAAAAAGCTGTAATAATCGCCACCAACATTCCCGAAAGAAATACCAATTGAATCGAAAACCGATTATAGTTTAAACCGAGATTTGTAGCGTAATCTTTTCCTAAAATATATATATTCAAATTTTTACTCATTAAGAAAGTCGGAATCAGCAAAATAACAACCAACAACACAATGCCCACTGCTTCTTCAAAACAGGTATTTTTAAAACTGCCCATTCCCCAAATCACAAAAGCGTGCAACCGCTCATTCGTGGCATAAAACTGCAAAATTCCAATAATAGAACTAACAGAATATGAAATCATTACTCCGATTAATAGTAAAGTGTTGTTGCTGAATTTTCGTGAAAATACAACCATCATTAATAACACCGACAAAGCTCCTATAAAAGCAGTTACAACCATGATGCTGTTTCCCAAAAAAGTTCCGATTAAAGCATTACCCATCAGCAATGTAGTTAATCCAACGCCCAATGATGCACCGGAGCTGATGCCTAAAATGGAAGGGTCGGCAAGCGGATTTTTAAAAAATGTTTGCATCAGTAATCCCGAAATAGAAAGCGCCATTCCGCAACCCAATGCTGTCAATGCCGAAGGTAGCCGAATATCAAAAATGATTTTTTGAAAAACAGCATTTTCTGCTTGTTTCGAAAAAACGATGTTAAAAAAATTGCGAATTACTACCGAACCCAACATCAAATCCAACAAGATAAAAACAATGGTCAGTAATAATAACAAACTAAATAATATTGTTTTTTTTCGATTCATATTTGTAAAATTATCCTCAATTCTTTATCGAAAAGCAAGAAATTCGATCGAATATTATGTTCATTCAAGTTCAATAATAGCACAAAAGTTGTCAATATGCGAACAATTCAACTACAATCATTAATTAGTCAATAATTTATAATATTTTGCAGGAGTATCGACCATAATTTCAGGATGAAAAGCTTGTACCATATCGTTCAAAATAACATCGGGTTGAAATACGCCTGCTCCAAACAAATCACATTTTAAATTATTGCAATATATTATTTTACGTTGTTTCCACGCTTGAAAATCAACATAATGTCGATTTTGGACAGCTAATATTGAATAGGTTTCTCCATTGTTAAGATACAAACGCCAAAAGTCGGCATTCATTCCTTTTTGATACACAGTTTCCAAATCCAGAGGAAGGCTGGCAGTGTTGTCGTTGTCTTTCCAAAGATAATCGGCACCGGCATCTTTATAAAACTGAGCCATATAACTTTTACCACCCGATATATACCAAATTCCGTTGTATTCTGTTCCGTCAAAAACAGTAGGTCTACTATTTGTATTTAAAACTTTAGTTTTCAATTTGTTATATTTTTGGCAAATAGTATCAAATTGTGCAATAGCGTTTTCCTCTTCATCGAAAAAAGCGGCAGTAAATATCATCCATTCAGCACGTCCCAAGGGATGATTTTCCAAAAAATCACCATTACGTACTACTGAAATATTCTGATTTTCAATTTTTTGATACATCGGTGAATCGAAAAAAGAAACCATAATCATTTGCGGTTGTAAAGACAATAAAGTTTCCAAATAAATGGTTTGATTGGTGGCAATATTTTGTAACGTTTTGTTTTCAATGCGGCTGGCTATATTGCTGTCGTTCAGAAATTTCTGATCACAAACACCAACAATGGCATCTGTTTTTCCAAACAAATCGGCGGCTGCCCAATGCGAGTGTGCCATACAAGCCATTCGAGCAACCGGTGTTGTAATGAGGGGCATTTCAGAAAAAACTGATCTATCTTTTGGTAACGAATCCGATACTGTTTGAGATGTCAAAAAATAGCGATATTGGTCGTTCACCTCCAATACTTTTCCTGTTTTGTAATAATAGATTTTGAATCCCGTAGCATATTGCGGTGCATAGATTTTCAACGGTTCCGGTAATGTTTTAATATTTGGATGACATGCCGAAAATAAGAGTAATAATACCAATCCCAACCACAAAAAAAACCCTTGCCAAATGCAAGAAAAATTTTGTAGGAGAATCTTGTCAAAAGCTGACGTTTTAGGTATCATCTCGTTCAATTAACAATATATTACTCTGATTAACAACAAAAAATTTGTTATCGTTATAAACTACTTCAATAGCACCTTGTTTGAGAAATAGTGCAAAATCCCCCTCTTTTACTTGCAACGGAATGTACGATTGTTGTGGATGTTGTTTCCAAATTTCATCGTCTGAGTCTGAATGGAAAGGAATTGGGTAACCCGGCCCTACTTTTACTACAAAACCGCTTAGCACCTCCTCTTTTTCGCTATAACCCGGGGGTAGTAGCAATCCGCTTTTCGTTCTTGATGATTCTTTGGCCAAACTAATCAGAACACGGTCGCCAATCGGATAAATACTTGATAATGATTTTCTTGATATATTCATTTCAATAGCTTAAAATATTTTAAAAACAAAGGAGATATACACGTTTCATGAATATCTCCTTCGGTCGTTTTCAACGACTTAAAGACATTGATTTTTAAAATTTCACAAAACCGCCAAAATTCATAAATCCTTTATAGCCATATCCAAGTTCAACAAATCCGCCTGCTTTTTTCCCGAATTTGACACCGATAGGATAAACTCCGAAGTTGGGGAAAAGTTGTGGCGTTGCTTTGGTGTTTGTAAATTGATTGACACTTAGTGTAACACCAAGTCCTAAATCCCCATAAAATGAAAATTTCGGATTAGCAATATAATAAAATTTCATTTTAACCATAGCCGAATGAAACCACTCAAAGTCAGAAGATACTAAACCTCCGACAGCCAATAATTTATTGATACGATAATCATAAGAGACGCTAACAGAAGGAACTAATACAGATCCGAATATTGCGCCAATCACATCGATCAATCCATCAGAGGCATTATACCAAGGATACATTGACGCATTATTATAGTTGGGAATTAAGGAAAGGAATCCCACACCAAAATTTAATTCATGACGATGATCTAAAAAAGACATTTCCTTTTTGAGAATAGAATCTTGAGGCTCGTTTTGAGCATTCAAATTCATAGAAGCAGCTATAAATAACATTAAGACTGCCATTAATTTTACGTTTAAATTCTTCATTTTATACATTATTTGTGTTAAATATTTTTTTTGCAAAGATAATTATTTTCTGTAAAGTTTCTATCACAAAAGTGAATAATTTTATCGATATCTGACGGATCAAACCATGTAATTGCCTCATTACGGCGAAACCATGTCATTTGTCGTTTAGCATAACGCCGTGTGTTGGTTTTTAAATTTTCGATGGCTTGTTCTTGAGATACTTTTCCATCCATCCATTCGAACAATTCTTTGTATCCAACTGTATTCAATGCGTTTAGATTTTTATTAGGATATTGTTCTCGCACTTCATCAATTAATCCATTTTGTAACATCATTTCTACTCGGTGATGAATGCGGTCGATTAATTGTTGTCGCTCTAAACACAAGCCCAAGTGAATGGTTTGAAAAGGACGTTGAGCAGTTGGCACGGCACGTAATTCCGAAAACGTTTTTCCCGATACCAAAATCACTTCCAAAGCACGAATCAAACGAGAATGATTGTGAATATCTACTTGTTGAAAATATTCCGGATCGTATTGTTGCAACATTTTTTGCAAATATTCGATGCCGTTGTTTTTCCATTTTTGTTTTAAATCGTTTCGTAAATCTTCTGGAATATCAGGCAAATCGTTGATTCCTTTACAAACGGCATCCAAATACAAACCAGAACCGCCCACCATTATCACCACTTGATGTTGTTCGAAAAGTTGCGGTAATAAATGTAACACATCTTGTTCAAACCGCGATACATTATAATAATCATGAACGGATAGATGTCCTACAAAATGATGAGGTGCAACTGCCAATTCTACGATTGTTGGTGCTGCTGTTCCAATTTTCAGTTCTCGATAAAATTGACGTGAATCGGCTGAAATAATCTCTGTTTGAAAATGTTGTGCTAATAAAATAGCTATAGAAGTTTTTCCGACAGCCGTAGGACCTTCTACTACAATTAAAAAATTTGAATGTTGATGAGAGGTCGTCATCGAAAATTTTTAATAATAATCAGATTCGTAACCTCCGCCGCTGCCAAAAACATCCTCATCCTCTCCTTCATCAAAATCAAAATCATCAGGGTCAATGCCCTCTTCTGCCATCCCTGCGTAGGTTTGACTAAATTCATCTATATCGTCAAAATCGGATAAATAACTTAACGATTGTTCAATATCCAAAAGTCCTTCCGATTTAACGCATTTTGGAAATTTTTCTGTTCCTTTAGCTGTTCTTTCTTCCAACAACGTAATGAAAAAAATAGTGGGATTCAAAAAGTTGTATTCATACAACATTTTTTGTTTTGGTTTCAACATTAAATCACCAATGACTGTTTCTTCCATCATTTGAATGGGGATAGAATTATCTTCATTCTGATTTTCTTCCTCCGGATTTAAACCCATATTGAGCAAGGTGAATTCTTGTTCTTTTTCCCAATTGGATGATGTGATAAAAAAAGAAGCCAACTCCGACTGATTAAGTTTTAAATTCTTGGTAATCAGTGTGTGAAAATCCAAGAGTGTTTGATCCTCTGTTAATTCAAATTCACGAAGAAACCCATCATCTTCGTTGATTATTACACGAAATTTATATATTTTCATTGTTTCTTTTTTGCGAAGCAAAGGTATATCATTTCGCCCTTTCCAAAGAAAGTAATATCATTATTTTTTTTATAAGAATTTTTATCGGGCAATCAGCAATTTATTGTTTTTTTGCTCAATAGTTCCATCTTGAAATTGAATACGTGCCCGATATAAGTAGATGCCATTTTTTACTATCTCTCCATTGGCAGTTCCGTCCCATACTATTGGTTCTGTGCGAAATCCGGATGAATAAATGTCTCGAAAAATTTGTGTAATCAATCGCCCCGATAAATCAAAAATTTGCAAAGTAATTTGTAGCTTTTCTCCGGCATGATTATGTTCAAAAACAAATTGAGTGTATTGTTGCATTGGGTTGGGATAAGCATACAAATTTTCTACCACGGTTTCTTGAGACGAAATCACTCGAAAGGTAATTTCCTGCTCTGCAACATTATTATATGAATCCCAAGCTTTAACTGTAATTGTGTGTTCTCCTTCCGATAAATTATAAAACGGATATTGAATGGTTCCTTTCATGAAATTTTGATCCGTTTGATAATAATTATTTAATAAGTAAGGACTACTTATATTATGGTCTAAAATTGCCACAAGATCGTGACCAACCGATACACCTGTTGCATTAATACCATGCAAATCATACAGATCAACCAACAATATTGGATTTTGATTTGTAACACCACCCGATACAAATTGATGATCATTCATAAACACAGCTATGGAAGGAGCTTCTACATCAACATCAAAATTTGGGTTAATACCACCGACCAACAATTCATTGAAAGAGCCGGTCGCATCCAAAAAATTTACGGTATCTAACGCAAAAAAGCTAATTCTCCCATAACCATAAGCGTAATCAATATCTTTCGGAACAAAAAAGGTAAGTTCAAAAACTCCGTCTTTAACATTTCCAGAACCATTGAATATCATATTTTTCCATAAATCGAATTGAATAACGGCTCCGTACTGCGGATCGTTCATCAAAGTTTTCAAATGTGCTTGTTTATCAAATACCTTCGCATACACTTTTCCTTGAAAATTCTCAATAATTTGTCCTTGTTTATCTTCAATTCGACCACTAATGGTTACTTCAGACAATGCTTTAACCGTATCTATTGCCTCCGTAACAGCAATATGGTTGATAGCTGTACATTGTACTCGATTTTCGGGTAGGGCTAACAACATGGTCGGATCGCCTAAAAGCACAAAACATTGTTGATTCTTATGTCCAACAGAATAGGTTTGCGAATATTGACGTTTAGCACTACGACACGCATCTCCGATTGATGCCGAACCTTCTGTTGATAAAAGGTTGGATAAAAAGTATTTTGTCAAAATTTGATTACCACCGCTGCCCGTTTCTCTAATAGTGGTTAATAACCCGATGGCACCGCCATTAGGATTTAAAAAGATATATTCGCCGGCAGACACTTTTACCGGATCATCAAACCGCGAAAAGGTACACGTTGCCGTTATCAAAAATGCCAAATGGTCATAATTAGTATAAGATTGAGCATCAGAAACTTCCATAATACGTTCTTCTGCCCATCCAAAAATGCTTCCGTGTCCGATATAATCCACAATGAGCGAACCGGTATTCATCCTATAAGTTAATGCCTTTTTGGCTTCCGGATAGCGTGTGCCACCGGCAGCATGTTCTTCACGATAGGCATCAGTATAAATTTTATCAACCAACACCGATGGATTAGTCGAAGTAATCAATCGGTCTAACTCTTCTGCGTCATAAACAAAACCCTTTTGATCGTCGGTAACCAATGTATAATAATTTTGCCATGCTCCTTTATTGGCAGTGCTTTTCTCCGAATAATGCAAACGTTTGTCTAAAGCAATTTCGGCATCCGATCGATTTCGCACCGGAAAACGACCGATAGCCAAATCAATGGATCCGTTAATATAACAAGAACTACTTCCCCATACCATACCGCCTTCATCATCGTCCAAAAAGCCGAAAAAATCGTCTGTTGAATATTCTCTATCATCACCCGATTTTCCAAACTTAGTAACACTATTGGATGTCCATGTCGGTAAATAATTATTATTATTTCCTTGAATATTTTTGTAATCGTATGTACCATTGCCATAAAAAAGCAAATATTTCGGAGCATTTTCGGGTTGTGCTGTCTTATACAACATTCGCATAAAATCGCGAATGGCACCAATATCCGGCTTCCCTGACGAAAATTCGTTATATACTTGTTGTGGCGTTACTACAATGGTATTGATGCCTAATTCTTCTCTATGATGCGATGCTAATGTTTGGGCTAAATCCAGAAATTCTGATGGTGCAACAATAACACTTTGAACACCTCTTAATCCTGTTAAATTTTGATTTTCAATACGTCCAACGATCGTTGGCTCCCGAAATGATGTTCCATCAAAAGCAATAAATTGTTGGATGGTTTCGGTTGGCGTTTTGAAAGATGCCATTGCATTGTTCACAGAAAGTTGTTCTTGATATACATTAGTAACATCTGAAACATTCCATACTTTTAACGTATTGGTTGTATTACTGATAGAAAAACGAGTAACACGTCCTGCTCCGATACTGTTTTTATCGCGAAACATCATTTGACCACCGGTGAACGACAAATGCTTTTTGGCCAAAATCTCGTAATAATCCAACCAACCATTAGAGCCCGAGCTATTTTGATATAAAAATTGAAGAGAAAAAGATGACGATGAAGGGATAAACGATGATAGCGTAGTTTTATAAGAAATATCATTGGAGAAAGAAACTGTTTGAATTACAGACGTATTGTCTAAAACCTTAAAAGATGTAGTACTATTAGATTGAGAAGCCAAACCTGTTCGTATTTGTACCGGTTCACCAATCTGAAGGTTTGGAATGTTTACCGAGTAACTAACAGAATTTTCAATGGAATTAAGTGATTTTCCATACCAAGTTTTTCCACCATTACTCGGATTGTATAATTCTTCTTCAAAATAATCATAAAAATCAGAAACATTTGTTGTGAAATTTTCTTCTAATGATTGATTATCTATAATTTGTATTCTTTTTCCATCTCCATCATTAACACCTATATAATAATAATTTTGTTGACTATAGTAATGAATTTGATGAAAAAAGGTCTGCGACACAGAATCATAACGCCAAACATTGGGCGATTCTCCATAAAACAAAATATAGTCCGATTCGTTAAAAACGCCATCTTCTTCGCCTACAACAACAATAGCATTTTCTTGCAAGCAGGTAAATTTTTGCCAACTATTATCTTCGGGAATCATACCGCCGCCATTGCCCAACAATTTTAATTGACGAGGTTGAACAGAAGAAATATCCATTCCTGCATTTTTCAAATCGGCCCCTGAAATTTTATAAACTCCATTCGAAGAAACACTAATTTTAAACCAATCGCCATCTGCCAAAGGTGATTTTTCGGGATAAACAAGTTCTTGTTGATGATTTTTGAGCTCATTCGTTGAATCTTTAATAAAAGAAATCTTCACCTCCGCATAATACAATTGTTCCAACAAGCCGGTTTCAACATTTTTTCTATAAGGCATAATTTGTAATCCGACTCCGGTTTTAAAAAGCTCATATCTGGTCTGAGTACTCCATTGCAATGAATCGGAAATCAATTTTTTTTCAAAATTAGTCAATAGCGATTCGTGCATCAACGGAATAAATATCGGATTAAGAATTTCTATAGAAGGTATCAACGCAGGCTGATCCACTGAAAAAAAATGATGAAAAAGAGGAATTTTTCCAAATTCATCCAAATAATCGGCACCGTAAAAATGAGGATATTGTGTTTCATTATCTTCGTATGGATCAATATCCCATTGGATAGCAATAGATTGAGAAATTGTTTTTTGTGCAAAACTGCTAATCAAAACCATCACCATTAAGATGATCAAAAGAAAAGTTTGTCGAATCATAAGTATATCTCTAAAAATGAGTGCCAAATTTTTGGATAAAAAATCATCAAAAATATGCCTAAAAGTAACGATAAACTCTTTGTTAAATTGCATTTCAACACATTAAAATCTTTCGATTTTCTCGTCAAAAAATGACGACACCAAAAAAATTTTTTCAAAAAATTCGCAAAAAAAAGCTACCTTCGCCGACCGAAAAAAGTTTGGTAGATATTAGTGCATGGAAGAAGAAAAAAAACCTATAGAAGAGGAACCAACCAACGAAAAAATCGCTGATAACAAGTCTGTTGAAACAGAAAATATTTCCCTTGAGACACACGATAACTCAATGGTCAAAACGACTGTTTTATCAGATATGTTTAAAAATTGGTTTTTGGATTATGCTTCGTATTCCATTCTCGACCGTGCCGTACCCAGCATCTACGACGGATTAAAACCGGTTCAAAGAAGAGTTTTGCACTCAATGTCTGAATTGGAAGACGGGCGTTTCAATAAAGTTGCCAATATTGTAGGTAACACCATGAAATATCATCCACACGGAGACGCCTCTATTTCTGATGCCTTAGTACAATTGGGACAAAAAAATCTTCTCATCGATTGTCAAGGAAACTGGGGAAATATTCTTACCGGAGACGAAGCCGCAGCAGCCCGTTATATTGAAGCTCGATTATCTCCTTTTGCATTAGATGTTGCCTTTAATCCCAAAACCACCCATTGGAAACTGTCGTACGATGGACGAAACAATGAGCCTATCGATCTTCCCATCAAATTTCCGCTATTGTTGGCACAAGGTGTTGAAGGTATTGCCGTTGGTTTAAAAACCAAAATTTTACCGCATAACTTCAACGAACTGATAGAAGCTTCTATCCGACATTTAAAAGGTGAACCGTTTGAATTGTATCCCGATTTTCCTACAGGCGGCTTAGCCGACATCACTCGCTATAATGATGGACAACAAGACGGTCGCGTTCGCGTGCGTGCCCGTATCAAACAATTGGATAAAAAAACGTTAGTCATTACAGAAGTCCCCTTTGGCGTTACTACCGAACTTTTAAAACAAAAAATTATTGAAGCCAATGATCGCGGCAAAATAAAAATTCGCAAAATTGACGATAACACGACTGATAAAGTTGAGATTTTAATTCACTTGGCACCCAACATCTCTCCAGATCAAACCATTGATGCTTTGTACGCTTTTACACCATGTCAAGTTTCCATTGCACCGATCACTTGTGTTATCAAAGATAAACATCCCCTCTTTTTATCCATTAGCGATATTTTAAGATTCTGCACCCAACATACAGTTGACTTACTTCGATGGGAATTAGAAATCGAAAAAAGTGAACTTTTGGAGAAACTCCATCTTGCCAATTTAGAAAAAATATTTATCGAAAAAGGCATCTACTTGGAAATTCGCAAAACCAAAAGTTATGAAGAGATGTTGGAAACCATTGATAAAGGCTTGCAACCCTATATTGAAAATTTTTATCGCTCCATCACTCGTGACGATTTAATTCGTTTATCGGAAATTCCCGTCAAACGTACTTCGTTATACAACTCATTTAAAGCAGATGAACATATCAAGAATTTATTGGAGCAACTGGAAAGCAACAAAAAAAATCTTGATAACCTCATTAATTATACCATCGAATGGTTTCAACGCATCCAAAAAAAATATGGTAGTCAATGGGAACGCAAAACCGAGTTACGCAGTTTCGACAATATTGAAGCAGCCCGCGTAGCCGTTGCCAACGAAAAACTCTATTTCGACCGCGAAGAGGGTTTTGCCGGCACAGCCTTGAAAAAAGCAGAGTATGTTTGCGATTGCTCCGATATTGACGACTTGATCGTTTTTCATGCCGATGGGACGTTCAAAGTTACAAAAGTACAAGGAAAATCCTTTGTCGGAACAGATGTGTTGCATATTGCAGTTTTTCAACGCAACGATGACCGAACCATTTACAACGTTGTATATCAAGACGGAAAACAAGGAAAAACTTATGTCAAACGTTTTCCTGTAACCAAAATCGTTCGCGATAAAGAATACAACATTACCAAAGGAACTGCCGGATCAAAAATATTTTATTTATCAGCTAATCCCAATGGAGAAGCAGAAGTGGTCAAAGCCGTATTGCGTCCAAAACCCAATTTGCGAAAAAATCATTTCGATTTTGACTTCAGCACACTCGCCATCAAAAGTCGCAACTCGCAAGGTAACATCTTTACCAAACACTTCTTATCAAAAGTTACTCTAAAAGAAGGAGGGATTTCCACTTTAGGAGCCATCAATTTCTTTTACGACGACACCGTAAAACGTTTAAACACAGATGGTCGCGGAACACTTTTAGGATCCTTTAAAGGCGATGACAAAATTCTCACCTTAATGGCATCGGGCAACTACAAACTTCACACTTTCGATGTCGGGATTCATTTTGAAGAAGACATGCTGAAAATTGCCAAATTTGATCCGGATCAAATTTTCACCGTTGTTTATGCCGAATGCGAAAGTGAAAAAATATTTATCAAACGTTTTATCATAGATGTCGCTGACCGAAAAACCACTTTCTTGCCTGAAGACCCAAAAACCAAATTGTTAATCATTTCTATGGACGAATGTCCACAAATTGAAGTGATTTTCGATGCTGCTAAAAATAACAAAAAAATCGACAACGAAATCATTGATGTTGTTTCATTTGTAGATGTTAAAAGTATAAAAGCCAAAGGAAAACGATTATCCAATTTTGCCATTCAGTCTGTATTGGAATTGGATCCCTTACCTCCAATCGAAGAAGAAGATGATGATGAAGCTGATAATGATGATGATAGCAACGAATTATCTAACATTATTGAAGACGAAGAAGAATTAGACAATGAAGAAACTTCCGAAAATACTATTATTTCGCCCAACGAAGAATCGGAATCCGAAGAGCCTTCCTTAACATCACCATCATCACTTGCAACAGAAATTGAAGAGGTTTCTGTCAATCGTCACAACAATCCAACACCTTCTAAAAAAACTAAGACACGCCATTCGTCATCACCATCACATGTCAGTCAACAACACGATGAGCCTAATGCACCTATTTTAATTAATAACGAACAGCCTCAAGACGAAACAGAAAAAGAAATATCACTACCAACAACACCTTCGACAACACTTGTCGAAAACAATTTTTCCGAATCGTCAAATATTATTCAACCACCTCTCAACAAAGAAGAAGAAATGAAAGAACCAGACCCTTTAAATATTGAACCCATCAAAAACAGCGAGCCGTTTGAAGAGACAAAACCGACTGATCCACCCGTCATTAAACAAGATATTGACGATATTCCCCTCGAAATTGTTTCTATCAAAAAAAAGAAGCCTAAAAATGAGGACGATTCCAATCAAATGACTTTGTTTTAATCTGCTTTTCATTAATTTCGCACGCACCGCACACTCAAACAACAATGTTTGTTGAAATTATTTTTTCCCACATAGTCTTGTTCGTAATACATATTATACGACCATGCTTCAAGAATGCCATTTTCTGAAGAAGACCACCAATAGCCATAACTTCCTAACGAATTGAACGTGCCGCCATCGCTATAACAACAGCCGCCAGACACAGCAGAAAAACCATATTGATCAGATTTCAAGATAGTTCCCTCTGACAAAGCATGCCCTTCCTCTTTAATATAATTGATTAATTTTTTCCATTCGACATCCGAAGGAACATGCCATCCCGAAGGACAAAGTTTCTTGGTGTTAATAGCGTACCAATCGTACAATGCACCATACATTTTTTTATACGAGCTTTGGTGATTAAACCAACAATAAACACCATTTGCAGAATCAGATGAAGGAGAATGCTGTTTCAATAAATTGATGGTAGTTCCATCATTATATTTAGTGGTTTTCAAATTTTCAGCCATCCATGTTTGCTTCCCGATGACTACTGTTTTATAGCTATTTCCATCCAAATCGCTCACCGTACCATACTCAATAGGTTTCGGATCTTGAATACATCGAACACTATGTCCGTGATTTTTAGAATGATAATCTCTACATACGTTATCATTATGCGCAAATAAACCACGAATCCAATTTACTTTAGATTCATTATATTCAGGATCGGCCTCAGTCGATGTCCACCAAAATCCAGAAAAAGTAACATAATTAAAAAGACCGTTGGCATCTAAACGATATCCCCCCGGCAGCGCTTTAAATTCTTTTCTTTTGGATTTTAAATAATAACCTGCTGTCTTATTTTTTTTATCTCGTTGAAAAAACGATTCCAACTCTGTCCATTCTTCATCAGAAGGTATATGCCAACCATTAGGACAAAGTTTTTCTTCATCAACGGCAAAACCATTATATAACGCACCTAATTTTTCACCGAAAGTGGTATCATTATTATACCAACAATAAGCACCAACTTGCGTTTTCGTCCAATCATAATCATCTTCTATATAAGGAATATCTTTACCATCATTATATTTGGAGGTTTTTAAATTTTCAGCCATCCATGTTTGATTCCCTATGGTTACAATTTTATATACATTTCCAACCGTATCCATTACAGTTTTTTGTGCCGATAAATGCCCTAAAAAAGCCATCGAAAAAATCACAAAAAACCATTTTCGATACCACCAATAATATTGAATTTTTTTTTCGGTAATCATTAAAAACATCCTTATAGAATTATAAAAAATGTATTCATTAAAAACAACATCGTTTATATCTCAAATTTCATTCATCAATTTCTCAACAACAAACTATTTCGTTCAAAAAAATGAAACAAAAATATCGGGCAAATTTACATGATTTTTTGTAATCAATACCTATTCAGAAAAAAACCATTAAAAATTCACCTATTTATTTTTGACGAGGCTTTTTTTGTGATAATAAAAAGCAATTCTTTTGCATCAAAGCACGAACTTTTTTCATTGATGCCTCAATAGCGAAAAAAGACAAAAAGAATAATTTTCACTAAGCATACCGCAATTTATAACAATTATAATAACCATACGTCAGCCATAAAAGCAAAAAAATAGATCAAAAAACGAGAAAAAGCTCTCTTAAAACAGCAAAGAGAAGTCGATATATCTATTTGATTATATGTTTTTTATAGATGACAAATATTTAAAAAAAAAATAATAAAAAAAAAATTCAAAAAAACTTGTTCATATAAAAAAACAGACTACCTTTGCACAACTTTTTGAAAGGGATATTTATCCCAAGAAAAAAAAGGAAAAAAGTTCAAAAAATTGCTGCAACGCCAATGTAGCTCAGTTGGTAGAGCAGCTGATTTGTAATCAGCTGGTCGGGGGTTCGAGTCCCTCCATTGGCTCAAGTTCTAAGAAATCGTGAACACCTATTTAATATATTAAGTAGGTGAAGCAAAAATAAAACATAAGTTTTAATAAATGGGGAGATACCAGAGCGGTCAAATGGGGCAGACTGTAAATCTGTTGGCGAAGCCTTCGGAGGTTCGAATCCTCCTCTCCCCACTTAAATTTTTGCGGAAGTAGCTCATCTGGTAGAGCGACAGCCTTCCAAGCTGTAGGTGGCGGGTTCGAGTCCCGTTTTCCGCTCAAGACATCAGCCGATGTAGCTCAGCGGTAGAGCACTTCCTTGGTAAGGAAGGGGTCATGAGTTCAATTCTCATCATCGGCTCGATTTTGAATTTATAGGGAAACACTTTAGAAAATAATATAAATAAATAAGCAATTTTTAACGTTATGGCAAAAGAACATTTCGAACGGTCAAAACCGCACGTAAACATTGGTACCATCGGACACGTTGACCATGGTAAAACCACTTTAACAGCAGCAATCACCTTAACACTTCAGAAAAAAGGTTTTGCTGAATTTAAATCATTCGATTCTATTGATAATGCTCCGGAAGAAAAAGAAAGAGGTATTACTATTAATACCACTCACGTAGAGTATCAAACAGAAAATCGTCACTATGCACACGTTGACTGTCCCGGACACGCCGACTATGTAAAGAACATGGTTACCGGTGCTGCTCAAATGGACGGCGCAATCCTTGTTGTAGCTGCAACTGATGGTCCTATGCCTCAAACACGTGAACACATCTTGTTAGCTCGTCAAGTAGGAGTTCCTCGTATTGTTGTTTTTATGAACAAAGTTGATATGGTGGATGATGAAGAACTTCTCGACCTTGTAGAGATGGAAATTCGTGATCTTTTGACATTCTACGGCTTTGATGGCGACAATACTCCAGTTATCCGCGGATCTGCTTTAGGTGCTTTGAATGAAGAACCTGCATGGACAGAAAAAATCATGGAATTAATGGACGCTTGCGATACATGGATTGAACTTCCTGTTCGTGATGATGAAAAACCGTTCTTAATGCCTGTTGAAGATGTATTCTCAATCACAGGTCGTGGTACAGTAGCTACCGGTCGTATTGAAACCGGTATTATCCACGTACAAGATCCAGTAGAAATCATTGGTATGGGTGCTGAAAAATTAAAATCAGTATGTACCGGTGTTGAAATGTTCCGTAAAATTTTGGACGAAGGTCGTGCAGGTGATAACGCAGGTATTCTCCTTCGTGGTATTGATAAAGACGAAATCCGTCGTGGTATGGTTTTAGCCGCACCTAATTCAGTTAAACCTCACCACCACTTCAAAGCAGAAGTTTATATTTTGAAAAAAGAAGAAGGTGGTCGTCACACGCCGTTCCAAAATAAATATCGTCCTCAATTCTATTTCCGTACTACAGATGTTACCGGTGAAATCATTCTTCCAGAAGGAATTGAAATGGTAATGCCTGGTGATAACTTGACCATCGAAGTAGAATTAATCGCCGATGTAGCCATGAGCAAAAATCTTCGTTTTGCTATTCGTGAAGGCGGACGTACCGTTGGTGCAGGACAGGTAACAGAAATTTTAGATTAATCTAATAAATTTAATAAAAAAAGAGATGTTCAACAGATCATCTCTTTTTTAGGAGTGTAGTTCAAGGGTAGAATCGTGGTCTCCAAAACCATTGATGGGAGTTCGAATCTCTCCACTCCTGCCAATAAAAAATATCAAATTCACATGGCATCTATAAAAAGTTACATTCTTGAATGTTACGATGAATTAAAAAACAAGGTCTCGTGGCCTACATGGAAAGAATTGCAAGGTAGTGCAATAGTGGTATCCATTGCTTCCCTGATTATCGCCTTGGTGGTATTCTTGATGGATATTTGTTTTGAAACAATTTTAGAGCAATTCTATAAATTGTTTTAATACAGGTTTGATATCTTGTAACAACCTTGGAAATTAGAAGAAGGTATGAGTGATCAAGTAAAACAATGGTATGTGGTGCGTTCCATCAGTGGAGGCGAAAAGAAAGTAAAGCAATATTTAGAAGCTGAAATCACTCGCAACCATTTGGAGGAATATGTATCACAAGTACTTATCCCTGTTGAAAAAGTTTATCAGATCAAAAATGGTAAAAAAGTCACCAAGGAGCAAAACTATCTTCCGGGTTATATTTTGATAGAAGCAATATTGGTTGGAGAAGTTTTTCACACTATTCGGAATGTTCCGGGTGTGATAGGTTTTCTCGGGTCATCAAAAGACAAACCGGATCCGTTGCGACCGTCAGAAGTAAATCGTATTCTTGGCAAAGTGGATGAGTTAACTGAGCAAGGAGAAGAAGTCAATGTCCCTTATATTATTGGCGAGACCGTAATTGTTACAGATGGTCCGTTTAATAGTTTTTCGGGAACGATCAAAGAGATTAATGAGACCCAAAAGCGATTGGTAGTCATGGTTAAGATCTTTGGACGAGAGACACCTTTAGAGTTAAACTATATGCAAGTTGCAAAAGAATAGAAGCGTTGTTACAAGAAACTGTCATGTAAATCCAAGGTTTGACAGAACACAATTAATTTAATTTAAGTATTACACAAATGGCAAAAGAAGTTAGCGGTTTAATCAAATTACAGATCAAAGGTGCTGCTGCAAATCCGTCGCCTCCGGTAGGTCCTGCATTAGGTTCCAAGGGTGTTAACATCATGGAATTTTGTAAACAATTTAATGCAAGAACACAAGGTCAAGCGGGTAAAGTATTACCGGTGATCATCACCGTTTACAAAGACAAGTCGTTTGACTTTATCATCAAAACCGCACCAGCGGCTGTTCAGTTGATAGAAGCTACTAAAGTAAAGAAAGGCTCAGCAGAGCCCAACCGTAATAAAGTTGGTTCTGTAACATGGGATCAAGTTCGTACGATTGCACAAGACAAGATGAACGACTTGAATTGCTTTACTATTGAATCGGCTATGAGCATGATTGCAGGAACAGCTCGTAGTATGGGAATAACTGTTAAAGGCGAATCACCACTTAATAAGTAGTTGCCAACATTAGTCGAATACATTAAAAAGAACACAATGGCTAGACTTACAAAAAAGCAAAAAGAAGCTTTCGCAAAGTTTGACAAAAACGGTGTGTATTCGCTCGGAGAAGCCATACAAATCGTAAAAGATGTAACCTATACCAAATTTGACGCTTCATTTGATATGGACGTTCGTTTGGGTGTTGACCCACGAAAAGCGAATCAAATGGTTAGGGGTATCGTTACGTTGCCGCATGGAACCGGGAAAACCGTACGCGTATTAGCATTAGTAACATCCGATAAAGAGGAAGAAGCTAGAGCAGCCGGTGCGGATTATGTTGGCTTAGACGAATACATTACGAAAATCAAAGGTGGATGGACCGATGTAGACGTAATCATCACCATGCCTTCGGTTATGCCGAAAGTAGGTGCATTAGGTCGTATTCTTGGTCCACGTGGACTCATGCCCAATCCAAAATCGGGCACTGTAACGATGGAAGTCGGAGCAGCGGTAAAAGATGTAAAAGCCGGTAAAATTGATTTCAAAGTGGATAAATTTGGTATCATTCATGCAGGTATCGGAAAGAGCTCTTTCAAAAAAGAGCAACTTGAAGAAAATGCTAAAGAAATGTTACACACCATTATGAAATTGAAACCAACGGCAGCTAAAGGAACTTATGTGAAGAGTATTTATGTATCATCCACAATGAGTCCTGGCGTACAAGTTGATCCGAAATCAGCAAATCTATAATCCGGAAAGGGGAAATATATGAAGACGAACGAAAAAGCACAGATTATTGATTCCTTAACGGAAATTATTAAAGAGTACGGAGTTATCTATTTAGCAGATATTAGTGGTTTTAACGCAGTTCAAACCTCAAATCTCCGTCGCGAATGCTTCAAAAGAGACATTAAATTAGTAGTTGTAAAAAACACATTGCTTATTAAAGCGATGGAAAAAACCGGAATTGATTTTTCGGAATTACAAACTGCTGCAAAAGGCTCGACCTCAATTTTACTCAGTAAAACGGCGAATGCACCGGCATTACTGATCAAAGAATTCAGAAAGAAGCAAAATCTCGAAAAACCACTTTTTAAAGGAGCTTATGCACAAGAAAGCACTTATTTAGGTGAAAATCAATTGGAAGCATTAGTCAACATCAAGTCGAAAGAGCAATTAATCGGCGATGTACTTTCAATCTTACAATCACCAATGCAAAATCTTATGTCAGCTCTTCAATCGGGTGGTAGTAATATAGCAGGTTTATTAAAAACCTTATCAGAAAAAGAATAATTTTTCAAAGTAGTATTTTTTAGATTAAACAACAATTAAAAATAAGATTAAAATGGCAGATTTAAAAGCATTTGCAGAACAGTTAGTAAATTTAACTGTTAAAGAAGTCAGCGAATTAGTACAAATCATGAAAGATGAGTACGGAATTGAGCCGGCAGCGGCAGCAGTAGCAGTTGCTGCACCAGCAGCAGGTGGCGCAGAAGCAGCAGTTGAAGAAAAAACAGCATTTGATGTTATCTTACAAGAAGCTGGTGCTGCAAAATTAGCAGTCGTAAAATTGGTTAAAGAATTAACCAGCCTTGGTTTAAAAGAAGCAAAAGACCTCGTTGACGCAGCTCCTTCAAAATTGAAAGAAGGCGTAACGAAAGAAGAAGCCGAATCACTGAAATCTCATTTAGAAGAAGCAGGAGCTAAGGTTGAAATCAAATAAGAAAGTTAATCTGAACTTTTAAAGAAATAGAGCCTCCCGAGGTAAAAATCGGGATGCTCTTATTTCTGTTTTATTACATCGCTTAAATTTGCAGTTCTTTTATTTTGTTTAACTTCTTAAATATCAACACCTTGTCCGCAATTAATAACAGAATCAGTTTTGCATCGACTAAAATAAAAACCGAAATGCCGGATTTTTTGGATATCCAGCTGAAAGCATTTCGTGAGTTTTTTCAATTAGAAACAGACCCTGAAAATCGAGTTAAAGAGGGTCTTTATAAAGTTTTTAGTGAAAACTTTCCTATAACAGATGCAAGAAATAATTTCGTTTTAGAATTTTTGGATTATTTTATTGATCCACCTCGTTTTTCCATTGAAGAGTGCATTGACAGAGGTTTGACCTTTAGCGTTCCCTTGAAAGCTAAAGTGAAACTATATTGCACTGATCCAGAACACGAAGATTTTGAACCAACCATTGAGGAAATCTATTTAGGATTAATTCCATATATGACACCTCGCGGCACATTTGTTATCAATGGTGCCGAACGTGTTATCGTTTCTCAATTACACCGTTCTCCCGGCGTGTTTTTTGGAAGAACTCGACATACAAACGGTACTATGTTGTATTCTGCCCGTATCATTCCGTTCCGCGGTAGTTGGATGGAATTTACGACAGACATCAACAACGTAATGTATGCCTACATTGACCGAAAAAAGAAATTACCTATTACCACATTATTACGTGCCATTGGCTTTGAAACTGACCAAGATATATTAAATATCTTTAATTTAGCAGAAGAAATCAAAGTCACCAAATCGCACGCAAAAAAATTAATTGGCTACAAATTAGCGGCAAGGGCACTTCGTACATGGAACGAAGACTTTGTTGATGAAGATACCGGTGAAGTTGTAACGATTGAACGTACAGAGGTTATTGTTGATCGTGAAACAGTATTAGAACAAAGCCACGTTGATGCCATCATTGATGCTAACGTGAAAACGATTTTGGTGCATCGTGAAGATTCTGACGGTTTGGATTATTCCGTTATTTTCAATACTTTACAAAAAGATGCTGCCAATTCTGAAAAAGAAGCTGTAGAATTTATTTATCGTTTGCTCCGTAATGCCGACCCACCAGATGAAGAAACTGCACGCGGCATTATCGAAAAATTGTTTTTCTCCGACAAACGTTATGATTTAGGCGAAGTAGGACGTTATCGTATTAACAAAAAATTAAATCTTGACACTAGTATGGATGTCA
This sequence comes from Bacteroidales bacterium, assembly GCA_028710155.1. Classification (GTDB taxonomy): domain Bacteria; phylum Bacteroidota; class Bacteroidia; order Bacteroidales; family WRLA01; genus WRLA01. The sequence goes on from JAQUSR010000014.1 coordinate 20,342, forward strand.
AGGTTTTAACAAAAGAAGATATTACTTCAATTATCAAACAACTGATTCGCTTAATCAATAAAGCCGAAGAAGTTGATGATATTGACCACTTAAGCAACCGACGTATTCGTACCGTTGGTGAACAATTATATACTCAATTCAATGTAGGTCTAGCTCGTATGGCACGTACCATTCGAGAACGTATGAATGTTCGTGATAATGAAGTGTTTCAAGCTATTGATTTAATCAATGCCAAAGCTTTGGTTAGTGTGATTAACTCTTTCTTTGGAACGAACCAATTATCACAATTTATGGATCAAACCAACCCGTTGTCAGAAATCACACACAAACGGCGTATTTCTGCCTTGGGACCCGGTGGTTTGTCTCGCGATAGAGCCGGATTTGAAGTTCGTGACGTCCACTATACACACTATGGAAGGCTTTGTACCATTGAAACCCCTGAAGGTCCTAACATCGGATTAATTTCAGCATTATCCGTATATGCTAAGATTAATAAATTAGGTTTTATAGAAACACCTTATCACCGTGTTATTGATGGTGTTGTTCAAATGAACGAACCTGCTCAATATCTGAGTGCCGAAGAAGAAGAAGAAAGCATCATTGCACAAGCTTGTTCGAATATTGCAGACGATGGTACTTTAATAGATGACAAAATCAAAGTTCGTTATCAAGCCGATTATCCTATTGTTTCTCCAAAAGAGATCAACTTAATTGACTGTGCTCCCAACCAAATTGCTTCTATTGCAGCCTCATTGATTCCATTCTTGGAACATGATGATGCCAACCGTGCTTTGATGGGATCGAACATGATGCGTCAAGCAGTACCTTTGATGTGTCCACAAGCTCCAATCGTCGGAACCGGTTTGGAAGGACCTGTTGCTCGCGATTCTCGCGTATTAATAGCGGCAGAAGGCGATGGCGTTGTGAATTATGTAGATTCTAAAACCATTAAAGTCGCTTATGAAAAGAGTGCGGCAGAACGATTAATCAGTTTTGAACCGGAGATTAAAGTTTATGAATTACCAAAATTCAGAAGAACTAATCAAAATACCAGCATCACTTTGCGTCCGATTGTCAAAAAAGGACAAAAAGTTAAAAAAGGTGAAATTTTATGTGAAGGTTATGGCACAGAGGGCGGCGATTTAGCTTTAGGACGGAATCTTAAAGTAGCCTTCATGCCTTGGAAAGGATATAACTTTGAAGATGCTATTGTTATTTCAGAAAGAATAGTTAAAGAGGATTTATTCACTTCTATTCACGTTGAGGAATTCACATTAGAAGTGCATGATACTAAACGTGGTGTAGAAGAATTGACTGCCGATATTCCAAATGTCAGTTCAGATGCGACTAAAGATTTGGACGAAAAAGGAATCATTCGTATCGGAGCCGATGTTCACGAAGGAGACATTCTTATCGGAAAGATTACTCCTAAAGGAGAAAGTGATCCGACACCGGAAGAAAAGTTGTTGCGCGCCATTTTCGGAGATAAAGCCGGAGATGTAAAAGATGCCTCAATGAAAGCACCTCCCTCAATGGACGGCGTAGTAATAGACAGACGTTTATTCTCTAGAATTTTGAAAGATCGGAAAAGTTCAAAAACAAAAGAGAAAGATACGGTATCTATTGCCTTAGATGATCAATTTGCCAAAGATACGAAGAAAATTCGTCAACAACTTTTAGATAAATTGAATGGTTTATTGATAGGAAAAGTATCGCAAGGCGTATATAATTTTCAAGGAGGTGAAGTCATCAGTAAAGACTCGAAAGCAAAATATACGGTAAAAATGTTGAATGATATTGATTTCACGAATGTCAGACCGAGTAAATGGATCTCTGATAAAGATAAGAATGAAATCATCAAGAAAATCATCAACAACTATCAAATTAAATACAAAGAGATTTACGGAGTTTATGCCTATAAAAAACATGCTACCATAGTAGGTGATGAATTGCCGAATGGTATTGTTCAAATGGCAAAAGTTTATGTTGCGAAAAAACGTAAATTGAAAGTAGGTGATAAAATGGCAGGTCGTCACGGAAATAAAGGTATCGTTGCTAAAATTGTTCGGACAGAAGATATGCCGTTTTTGGAAGACGGAACACCTGTAGATATCGTATTGAACCCGTTAGGCGTACCATCTCGTATGAACTTGGGTCAAATTTATGAAACCGTATTAGGATGGGCAGGATACGAATTAGGCGAAAAATACGCTACCCCCATTTTTGACGGAGCTACAGATGAAGAGATCAATGCATTAATGGAAAAAGCCCATTTACCGAAAAACGGACGCGTATATTTGTATGATGGTGGTACCGGAGAACGTTTTGACCAACCGGCAACAGTAGGATACATTTATATGATGAAGTTGCATCACATGGTAGATGATAAAATGCATGCACGTTCCATCGGACCTTATTCGATGATTACTCAACAACCTTTAGGCGGTAAAGCTCAATTTGGTGGACAACGTTTTGGAGAGATGGAAATTTGGGCTTTAGAAGCCTTTGGAGCCTCGAATGTATGACAAGAGGTGGTAACTGTAAAATCCGATGACGTAGTAGGAAGAGCGAAAGCATACGAAGCTATTGTTAAAGGACAAAATATGCCTGAACCGGGAATACCGGAATCATTTAACGTATTGTTGCATGAACTTCACGGCTTAGGTCTTGAATTAATATTTGAATAAACTGAGTTTCCAATAATTTTACAAGTAGAAAAATGGCTTTTAGAAAAGATAATACTCCGACGGCAAATAGTTTTTCGAAGATAACCATTGCGTTATCGTCACCGGAAAACATATTAGAACGTTCATACGGAGAAGTTTTAAAACCTGAAACTATCAATTATAGAACCTATAAACCGGAACGCGATGGTTTATTTTGCGAGAAAATTTTCGGACCGGTGAAAGATTACGAATGTCATTGCGGAAAATATAAACGTATAAGATATAAAGGTATCGTTTGTGACCGTTGTGGTGTTGAAGTAACAGAAAAGAAGGTTCGTCGTGAACGTACGGGACACATTCAATTGTGTGTACCAGTGGCACATATCTGGTTTTTCCGTTCTTTGCCTAACAAGATTGGTTCATTGATTGGCATTCAGACTAAAAAATTGGAAAGTATCGTTTATTACGAAAAATATGTGGTCATTCAACCCGGTATTAAATCGGATGTGGTACAAGAATTAGATTTTTTAGGCGAAAAAGAGTATTTCGATATTATCGATACACTGCCACCCGATAACCAGCTTTTAGATGACACTGATCCTAACAAATTTATAGCAAAAATGGGTGCTGAAGCTATCCAAGATCTCTTAAACAGATTGAATTTGGATGAGCTCTCTTACAATTTACGACACGCTGCCGATACAGAAACCAGTCAACAACGTAAAGAGAAAGCCCTCAAACGTTTACAAGTAGTAGAATCATTCCGTAAAGGTAATTTACATCGTGAAAATCGTCCGGAATGGATGATTATTCAAGTGCTACAAGTAATTCCACCCGAATTGCGCCCGTTAGTTCCATTGGATGGTGGACGTTTTGCCACCTCCGACTTGAACGATTTATATCGTCGAGTCATCATTCGTAATAATCGGTTAAAACGATTAATAGAAATCAAAGCACCGGATGTAATCATGCGTAACGAAAAACGTATGTTGCAAGAAGCAGTGGATTCTTTATTAGATAACTCTCGCAAAGTTAGTGCTATGAAAACAGAATTCAACCGTGCTTTAAAATCTTTATCCGATAGTTTAAAAGGAAAGCAAGGTCGTTTTCGTCAAAATTTATTAGGAAAACGTGTTGATTACTCGGGTCGTTCTGTTATTGTTGTAGGACCAGAGCTAAAATTAAACGAATGCGGTATTCCTAAAACAATGGCATCAGAATTATTTAAACCGTTTATTATCCGCAAATTATTAGAACGCGGAATCGTAAAAACAGTTAAATCGGCCAAAAAAATTGTTGATAGAAAAGATCCTATTGTATGGGATATTTTGGAAAATATTATGAAAGGACACCCTGTAATGCTGAACCGTGCTCCAACCCTGCACCGGTTAGGTATTCAGGCATTTCAACCAAAATTGATTGAAGGAAAAGCTATGCAGTTGCACCCGTTGTGCTGTACCGCTTTCAATGCTGACTTTGACGGTGACCAAATGGCTGTTCACGTTCCATTAGGAAATGCCGCAATTTTGGAAGCTCAACTCTTAATGTTAGCATCGCATAATATTTTGAATCCTGCCAACGGAGCGCCTGTAACGGTTCCCTCTCAAGACATGGTTTTAGGATTGTATTATTTGACTAAACCAAGGAAAAGTATTCCGGAAAATCCGGTCCCCGGTGAAGGCAACAAGTTTTACGGTCCTGAAGAGGTAATCATTGCCTACAATGAAAAGAAAGTGGATATGCACGCCATCATTTATTGTAAGATTCAAAAACCGGATCAAAGCTACGAAATGTTGGAAACAACCGTTGGACGTGTAATTTTCAATGAGATCGTTCCGAAAGAATATGGATATATCAATAAATTATTGAAAAAATCGACTCTTCGTGACATCATCGGCGATGTATTAAAAGTTTGTGGAACAGCCAGAACTGCACAATTTTTGGATGATATTAAAGCATTAGGTTATAAAATGGCCTTCCAAGGAGGTCTATCATTCAACCTTTCTGATGTAATTATTCCTGAAATAAAACAAGAATTAATTCAACAAGCTAAAGACGAAATCGAAGAGGTGATGAGCAATTTCCAAATGGGTTTCATTACCAACAACGAACGTTATAATCAGATCATCGATATTTGGACACATACTAACTCACGCTTAACGGATATTTTGCACAAACAATTGGAGCAAGATCGTCAAGGATTTAACTCTGTATTTATGATGTTAGATTCAGGTGCGCGTGGTTCAAAAGAGCAAATTCGTCAGTTGTGCGGTATGCGTGGTTTGATGGCAAAACCGCAAAAATCAGGTTCATCGGAAGGCAATGCCATTATTGAAAACCCGATTTTAGCCAACTTCCGTGAAGGATTATCCGTATTGGAATATTTTATCTCTACACACGGTGCTCGTAAAGGTTTGGCTGATACAGCTTTAAAAACTGCTGATGCCGGATATTTAACCAGACGTTTAGTTGATGTAGCCCAAGATGTCGTGATCAACGAAGTGGATTGTGGTACATT
>JAQUSR010000145.1 GCA_028710155.1 Bacteroidales bacterium
CTTACGAGCAGCACGTTCGGTAACCAGCGAAGAGACAACGCAAGTGATCAAAATCAAAATGATGGTTCCGTTCAACACGTTGTTGTTAATGATTCCGACATGAAAACCGGCTAAAATAATGGCCAATGTTGCTGCAGCATGGGCACTGCTTAAACCAAAAATCAATCGCCGTTGAACATGCGAAAACCGAAATACCAATTGAGTAAAGAATGCAGCTATCCATTTTCCTGCAAATGCCGACAACGAAAGCACTACTGCAACGACAATAGATCGAGGACCTTGAATCAAAACGTGTAAATCGACCAACATTCCCACGGAAATTAAAAAGAAAGGAATAAACAAAGCATTACCGATAAAATCAATTCTATTCATTAATGATGAAGAATGTGGAATAAACCGATTGAGTACTAAACCGGCAACGAAAGCTCCGATAATTGATTCCATTCCGGCAATTTCGGCTAAAAAAGCAGCAAAAAACATGACTGATAGCACAAAAATATAATGAGAATGCTTTTCACTTTCCAATTTTTGAAAAAACCATTTTGCAATTTTGGGAACAATCAAAAACATTATCAATGAAAATATCAGCAATGAAACGCCCATCCTAATAAAAAACGAAACATCTAATGATCCATCATTGCCGTCCAAAATGATTGCCAAAATGAGCAAAACCAGTGTATCCGTCAAAATAGTACCACCTACGGTAACGGCAACTGCTTGGTTTTTTGCCACACCAAATTTGCTAACGATGGGATAAGAAACCAACGTATGCGTAGAAAACATACTGGAAATCAATAAGCTGGTGGAAAAATCATATTTTAAAATGAAGGTACAAATAGGAAAACCGATGATCAAAGGAAACAAAAACGTCAATAAGCCGAAAACGACACTTTTGTTGCGAGTGGTTTTAAAACCGTTCATATCCAAATCCAAGCCCGCCAAAAACATGATGTACAATAAACCTATGGTCGAAAACAGTTCGATGGATGAATTGTTTTGTAATAATCCAAATCCATGTGGACCAATCAAAATACCGGCAATAATCAAACCGATGATACTTGGAATTTTGAATTTTCGTAAAATAATCGGAGACAATAAAATAATGAAAAGCATTAACGAAAAAATCAGCACCGGATTTGTCAGTGGCAACTGAAAAGCATCCAAAAAATGATGTAAAAAAGCTGTCATTTAATAATGTATATTTTTGTTAGGTATCGTTATTGTTCTTTGATGGATTATTTTTTTGGAGGGGCAAAGTTATGTAATTTTGTGGAAATTGTCAACTTAATCATTAGCTATTCGTTTTTTTCGAAAAAATCGCATTCCATCAACGCAGAAAAACGATACGGACCTCTTTAAACGATATTGCAGAAAGTAAAAAACGGATCCGACACTGCCGCAAATGAGCCTCGAACTAATTCAATTTGAGCCTTTATTAAAATGGTAATACAAACGGATTCTAAAAAAAAGAGGTTGCTGAAAAATCAACAACCTCTTTCTATTATAAAAGAGAAATTATTTATGAGCAACTTGTGTCAGTTGACGCATAAAATATTTTGCAGTTAATTCGATTAAAGAACCTTCAAAATGACAGGTAACAAGTTGTGTAGTTCCCATTGGATTGGAAATAAGTGCAGCGTTTCCGTTTGGAATATCAATAGTGTAATTATCGCCGGATTTTTGAACGGTAACATCTCCCGAAACTATTATATAAGACTCTGTATTTATAGCTAACACGCCCATTGTATTTACATTAGTTAACGAAAATGTGAATGTTCCTGTTTGGATGTTATTGCCTTCAAAAACAACACTCAACATATTGGAATTTTCGTCATATCCATCCAAAAAAGCAATTGCTGTGTAAGTAGAATTCTCACTTGTTTCAGTACTATAACCACCAAAAACAATGTCATATTGAGCGTTTCCAAAAGTAAAATAATTATTAGATGATGGAGGATCAGGATTAATTAAATCGAATGTTCCAACGTATGTTAAAGTAAACGATTGATTGTTTTCCAAAACGGCATTTTGGACAGAAACCGTATAAGTATTACCTGAAGCACTAATAGTAATTTTACCGGAATTGAAGTCCAATTCAGTTTCTGCATTCAAAAAAACTTCTCCCGTATTATTTTCATCATCAATTTGAAAAGTTCCGATAGGGATACTATTTTGATATCTAAATTGAATTGAGACGGCTTCACTCGGATCATTAATAGATCCACTTGAAATAAAGCCAAGGGCTATACAGTTGTCAAACACACCATAAACGCCGGATTGAATATCGAAAGATTCTGTTCCGACTGTGTATTGGTTGGTAGTGGTAACAGGATCATCCGGTTTGCTGTCTTTTTTCTTACATCCCGAGAAAACCATTGACAGGGAAAGTAATACTACACATCCTGTCATAAAAAATAATTTTTTCATACTTAAAATATTTTATAAATAATGTGCAAAGGTAACCATATTTTTAAATATAACCAATGATGATTTTTTTTAAATAAAAAAACAATAAATCATTCAAGTTCAATAAATTTTCAAAGATCCAGATGCGAGTTTTACTGATTTTAAAAATAAGAAATGAAAAAACTAAAAAAAGTTGGAAAGTGTTCACAGAATATCTACCTTCGCTCAGCAAAAAAAGAAAATTAATTTAAAGTTTAACTTATAAAATATCAGTTAATTATGTCAAAAGTAATTGAGCAAAAAATTAGCGATTTTATGGCAAGAGTTATTGCTAAAAATCCATCGGAAGTTGAATTCCACCAAGCCGTTCATGAAGTTCTCGAAACTTTAATTCCTTACGTAGAAGAACATCCTATTTACAAGGAACATAAAATTTTGGAAAGAATGGTTGAACCGGAACGCGTTATCAGTTTCCGCGTTACCTGGGTTGACGATAAAGGACAAATCCAAGTAAACAGAGGTTACCGTGTTCAAATGAACTCAGCTATCGGTCCATACAAAGGTGGTTTGAGATTTCACCCGACAGTAACACTCGGAATGTTAAAATTCTTAGCTTTTGAACAAACATTCAAAAACTCTTTAACAACATTGCCTATGGGCGGTGGTAAAGGTGGTTCAGATTTCGATCCGACCGGAAAATCAGATGCAGAAGTAATGCGTTTCTGCCAAGCTTTCATGTTGGAATTATGGAAAAACATCGGTCCTGACACAGACGTTCCTGCCGGTGACGTTGGCGTTGGCGGTCGTGAAATCGGTTTCTTGTACGGTATGTACAAAAAATTAGCTCGTGAATATAACACCGGTGTATTGACCGGAAAAGGTGTTAATTGGGGTGGATCATTAATCCGTCCGGAAGCTACCGGTTTCGGTGCTTTATATTTTGCACAACACATGCTCCACAATGTCGGAAAAGACATTAAAGGAATGACCGTTGCATTATCAGGTTTTGGTAATGTTGCTTGGGGTGCTGCTACTAAAGCTACTGAATTAGGTGCTAAAGTTGTGGCTATCTCCGGTCCTGATGGCGTTGTTGAAATCGCAAAAGGAATGAACCAAGCTATGGTTGATTATATGCTTGATCTCCGCGCTTCCAATAAAAACATCGTAGCTCCATTTGCAGAAAAATTTGCAAAAGACGCTAAATTCATCGCCGGTAAAAAAGCATGGAGTGTGAAATGCGACATCGCTTTCCCATGTGCTTTCCAAAACGAATTGAATGGCGACGATGCTAAAGAATTATTGAAAAACGGAACACATACCGTTGTTGAAGTTTCCAACATGGGTTGCACTCCTGAAGCTATCGCTGAATTCCACAAAGCTCGTATTTTATTTGCTCCAGGCAAAGCTGCTAATGCAGGCGGTGTTGCTACATCAGGTCTCGAAATGACTCAAAACGCTGCTCACCTCAGCTGGACTGCTGCTGAAGTTGACGCTAAATTACACCAAATTATGGAATCAATCCACAATGCTTGTGTAAAATACGGAACTGAAAAAGACGGTTATATCAACTATTGCAATGGTGCTAACCTCGCCGGCTTCGTAAAAGTTGCCGATGCAATGATTGCTCAAGGTTTAGTATAATTTGAAATAAAAATCAGAATTCTGATTTTTACCATAAAAAAGGCATCGATCGATGCCTTTTTTTTATGATACATTTTTGATAATCAAAAAAAAGCATCGAATCATCGATGCTTTTGTATAAAAAATCACTTGATTTTAATAACGATAATGATCGGCTTTATACGGACCTTCGATCGGAACGCCAATATAATCGGCTTGTTGTGGAGTCAGTTTCGTTAATTTGACACCTAATTGCTCCAAATGCAAGCGAGCCACCTCTTCGTCTAAATGTTTCGGAAGACGATACACATTGATTTCGTGTTGCTTGCTCCACAATTCTATTTGAGCTAACGTTTGATTAGTAAACGAATTACTCATCACAAACGAAGAATGTCCTGTGGCACAACCCAAGTTCACCAAACGACCTTCTGCCAACAAATAGATGCAATGTCCATCAGGGAAAAGATATTTATCAACTTGTGGTTTAATATTGATTTTTTGAACGCCTTGCAAATGTTCCAATTGATCTACTTGAATTTCGTTATCGAAATGTCCAATATTGCAAACGATGGCTTGGTCTTTCATCTTCGCCATATCTTCGGCTTTAATGATGTCGCAATTGCCTGTTGTGGTAACATAGATATTTCCTTCTGTCAAAGCCTCATCCAAAGTTGTGATTTCAAAACCTTCCATAGCTGCCTGCAAAGCACAAATCGGGTCAATTTCGGTAATCAACACTCTGGCTCCATAAGCACGCATCGATTTGGCACAGCCTTTACCGACATCGCCATAACCGCAAACCACAACCACTTTTCCGGCAATCATAACATCGGTTGCGCGTTTGATACCGTCAGCTAATGATTCGCGACAGCCGTACAAATTATCGAATTTCGATTTGGTCACCGAATCGTTGACATTGATAGCGGGGAACAACAATTCGCCACGTTCTTTCATCTGATAGAGACGATGAACTCCGGTAGTTGTTTCTTCCGATACACCACGAATTTCTTTCACCATACGATGCCACTTGGTGGGATCGGTTTTAAGAGTATTTTTTAAAGTAGCTAAAATCACACTTTCTTCGTGATTGCTTGCCTGTTTATCTAATAATGATGGATCGTTTTCAGCATGAAAACCTTTGTGAAGCAACAATGTGGCATCGCCTCCGTCATCAACAATGATGGTAGGACCTTGTTGATTAGGAAATGTCAATGCTTGTT
>JAQUSR010000015.1 GCA_028710155.1 Bacteroidales bacterium
ATAAAGCAGTGGGTGCCATCATCGAATCGGATATCGTTTTAGCGTCAGCTTCTGATGCCATTATCATCGGTTTCCAAGTGCGTCCTACATCAGGAGCCAAAAAATTGGCAGAAACGGAAAAAATTGATATTCGTATTTATTCCATTATTTATGAAGCTATTGAAGAACTTCAATCGGCTATTGAAGGTATGTTGGCGCCAACCATTAAGGAAGAAATTATTTGTAATGTAGAGGTCAGAGAAATATTTAAAATCAGTAAAGTAGGTACTATCGCCGGATGTTTTGTATTGGACGGAACTATTGCTCGTGATACAAAAATTCGTGTTATTCGCGACGGTATCGTTATTCATCACGGATCGCTTGGATCTTTGAAACGTTTCAAAGATGATGTCAAAGATGCTAAAGCCGGTCAAGAATGCGGTTTAAATATTGCCTCATATAACGATATTCAATTGGGAGACATTATCGAAGGTTATAAAGAAACGGAAGTAAAACGAAAATTGAAATAATCCGTTTCATCTTTTCTTAATCTACTCAATTATGCAAACAGAAAGGCAACAAAAAATAGGCAGATTGCTTCAAAAAGATTTGGGGGATATTATTTTGGAACTTTCTCGAAAAAATTCCGAAACAGCACTGATTACTGTAACAAAAGTGCATATATCCAGCGATTTATCTATGGCAAAAATTTATTTAAGCATTTACACCACTGCCAATAAAAGTGAAGTACTGAAGTCGGTGCAAATGCAAACCAAAGAGATACGTTTTTTGTTGGGCAATCGCATTCGGCATCAATTAAGAATTGTGCCTGAACTCCAGTTTTTTGAAGATGATACCTTAGATTATATTGAAAACATTGATAAACTGTTAAAACAGTAAAAGATAGAAGGCTGTTTTCAAGCATTCGATGAAAACAGCCTTTTGTTTTATAACAATGTTTTTCTCGTTAATTTCGGATGTAGTGAGTTTTTCAAAATCAATTTCGTTGAATATTTCCTTTTATATCGCCAAAAAATACACCGTCTCCGGAAAAAAATCACATATTATCAATGTGATTTCTTGGATTTCCGTGGTAGGAATTGCTGTTGGAACAATGGCTTTGGTGGTTGTTTTATCGGTATTCAACGGTATTGAAGATTTGGTCTTTTCTATGGTCAATTCTTTCGATCCGCCACTGAAAGTGGTGCCGGTTGAAGGGAAAAATTTTGATAAAAAAACCATCGATTTTGAACAATTACAACGTCTTTCCGCTGTTCAACAAATTGTACAAGTAGTGGAAGAAAATGCGTTGGCGGCGTATGATGGTCAGCAATATGTGGTAAAAGTAAAAGGTGTCAGCCCCAATTACCAACAATTTATTCCCATTGATTCCATGATTTTGGACGGACAATTCATATTGGAACAAGAGTCTTATAATTATGCCTCTTTGGGCGCGGGCGTGTGGTATCATTTACATGTCAATGTTCATCATCAAATGACACCATTAGTGTTGATAGCACCGGAACGAAATACATCCAAAATTTTACATAGTAATTCGTTTACAACGCAAGCAATCATGCCGAAAAGTGTTTTTTCAGTCGAGCAAGATTACGATCAACAATATGTTTTGGTACCGCTTCGATTTGCCGCCACGTTGTTTCAATACGATTCGTTGTTGAGCTATTTAGAAATTTGGTGTAGCGACGATACACCCGTAAAAGATTTAAAAAACGAAGTTCAAGCCATTGTCGGAAAAGAGATGAAAGTGCTTGATCGTCAACAACAACAGGAAACATTATACAAAATAATGTTTTCAGAAAAATGGGCGGTTTTTTTGATTTTGACTTTCATTTTAATTGTGGCATCATTCAATATGATCAGCTCAATGTCCATTATTATTATGGATAAAAGGAGAGATATGTTCATCCTTCATTCGATGGGCAATCCCTTATTCAAAATCAGACGAATTTTTTTGATACAAGGTTTCATGCAAACATTTTTAGGAGCCGTTGCCGGAATATTATTCGGCTTGTTGTTGTGCGTGATTCAAATCTATTTTGGCGTTGTTCCTTTGGGCGGTGACGGAAGCTCATTTGTTGTAACTTCGTATCCGGTAAGTATAAGATGGGAAGATATTGTTTTAGTGTTAATGACCACGCTGTTGATTGGTTTTTTTGCAGCTCTTCTTCCTGCGTTTCGAATCAACAAAAAGTTTTTAGAGGATAGAAATTAATGGTTTTTAAGTGATTCGCGTGTTAATAATCACAGTTGGTTCAGCTCTTCATAAAGGCGTTGTACAGGCAATCCCATCACGTTAAAATAAGATCCGTCGATATAAGAAATCCCGATATATCCAATCCATTCTTGAACACCATACGCACCTGCTTTATCCATCGGGTGGAACGTATCTACATAATATTCAATTTCTTCTAAGGAAAGCTCCTTGAATTGAACATTCGATGTTACCGAAAAAACTTTTTTTTGTTGCGCTGTTGTGATGCAAACTCCTGTAATCACTGTGTGTTGATTACCTGAAAGTTGTCGGAGCATTTGAATCGCTTCTTCGCGATTTTTCGGCTTTCCAAAAACTCGATCATGTAATAAAACAATGGTATCAGCAGTGATAATCAAATAATTCTCCGGCAATAAATGAGAGCGAAACGCATCGGATTTCAGTTGGGCTAAATAAGCCGGGATTTTTTCTTGGGCAAGGGTTTCCGGAAATTTTTCTTCACAATCAACAGTTTGAATTTCAAAAGGAATGTTTAAACCTTTTAAAAGTTCTTGGCGCCGTGGACTTTTGGATGCCAAAATAATATGATAGTTTTGGAGTTTTTCGTGTAAAAGCATGAGCGGTTTTTTATCTATATAATTGTGATAAATATCATCATAAAAAAAAGGAAAACAACTTTAAATGCTATCTAAAAAACATATTTTTATAGTTGTTTTTGTCGGTAACTGGAAAAAAACAATTAAATCAATAAATCGACTGGAATAGATATCATGGATAAAACTCCTAATAACATTATGAGTTTCATCCGATTGCTTAATTGATGAAATTCTTCTTTACTATTGGTGTTTTGCATTTTCGAGGTAAAACGCAACAGAAAGAATTGAATGATGAACCCGCAATAACCCAAAATTGACCAGTCGTTTTTAAATAAAAACCATTGTGCAATTGCAAGGATAAATATGAAAAAAAACGTGAGCCAAAACAAGATGTTTTTTGTGCTAAAAAAGCCGTAAACAATTGGAATTGTACGGCATCCGACAAAAGTATCACCGTTAATATCTTCACAATCTTTGATGATTTCACGAATCAATGTAGTTAGAAAAGCAAATCCGGAAAAACACCAAACAAAGTAATGGATGGTTTTGGAATGATGTAACAACAATACAAAATCCAATCCGCTACGAAGCAGCATCAGATAAACAAACAGCCACACAATCAGAATGGAAATGCAACAAAAAAGTGATATAATCAAATTTCCGATCAACAACGATTTTTTGTAGGTGGAGGCGTAAAACCAAAGGCCCAAAGCACACATCGGGAAAATCAATCCTGCCAGCCAAAAATCGACACGAATGCTCATCCAAATCCCTAATAATGATCCGATAACATCTAAAGCAATAGCAATGCCGATTGCGGTACCGCTTTTAATGCTTTTTCCGATAATGATCTTCTCGGGTCGATTGATGCTGTCAATTTCCACATCATACACATCGTTGATGATATTACCGCCGGCAGCAATCAACGTGGTGGCAAGCACCAACAAAATGAAAGCTGTACTAAAAGTGACACCGCTGTTCAGTGTCGTTTGAAAAACAAGTTGCGGTTCATTGATAAAGGGAAATATGATACAAAACAGCGTGAGAAACTGTATTAAGATAATAAACAACAAATTTCCGAAACGAAAAAGACGAAAATAGTCTTTTAAAATAGAAAATTTATTCATTTTTTTCAATATTTTGATCAGTAGATTCGTCAGTGCTTGAAGAGGCTATTTCAGAATCGGATACTTCTTCTATTAGTTTTTCCGATTTCTTTTCCGTTGCCGTTTCTGTTTCGGATTTAATATCTTTAAGCGATTTCAATTGATCCTGACGTTTTTTCATAATTTCTTCCCGTTCTTGTTGTGCCCGAAGTTCGTGGTCAAATTGGCGTTTACCGAAAATATCCTCCAAATCTTCGCGGAAAATCACTTCGCGGTCTAATAAACGTTGTGCCAATTCTTCCACTTTTTCTTTATTTTCGGAAATGATTTTTTTGGCTACTTTATAGGAGTCTTCAATCATTTTAGATACCTCTTCATCAATGATTTGAGATGTTTTTTCGCCGTATGGTTTCGAGAAAGAATATTCTTGACCGGATGAATCGTAATAGGAGCGATTGCCGATTTTTTCGTTGAGGCCGTAAAAAGCCACCATACTATAGGCTTGTTTGGTAACGCGTTCCAAATCGTTCAAAGCGCCTGTTGAAATTTGTCCGAAATTGATCTCTTCCGAAGCACGTCCGCCCAAAGTAGCGGTCATTTCGTCCAACAATTGTTCTTTAGTAGTAATTTGACGTTCATCGGGAAGATACCATGCGGCACCTAACGATTTACCACGTGGAACGATGGTAACTTTAACCAACGGATGGGCATAAGGCAACATCCAACTAACAGAAGCGTGTCCTGCTTCGTGAAAAGCAATGGTGCGTTTTTCGTCGCTGGTGATGATTTTCGTTTTTTTCTCCAACCCTCCCACAATTCGGTCGATGGAATCTAAAAAGTCTTGTTTGTCAATGCTTTTCTTGGATTTACGGGCGGCAATCAAAGCGGCTTCGTTGCAAACATTGGCAATATCGGCACCCGAAAAACCGGGGGTTTGTTTGGCTAACGATTCCGAGTTCACCTCTTTATCGTTGACTTTTAATGGTTTTAAATGCACTTCAAAAATGGCACGACGTTCATCCAAATCGGGTAAATCGAGATAAATTTGGCGATCGAACCGACCGGCGCGCATCAAAGCGGGATCCAAAATTTCTGCACGATTCGTAGCTGCCAAAATGATGACGCCCACATTTCCGGCAAAGCCATCCATCTCTGTAAGTAATTGATTTAAAGTGTTTTCTCTTTCGTCATTTCCGCCTGTAATTTGATTTTTTCCACGAGAACGACCAATGGCATCAATTTCATCAATGAAAATGATACAAGGTGCTTTTTCTTTAGCTTGACGAAACAAATCGCGCACACGTGATGCACCGACGCCGACAAACATTTCTACAAAATCGGAACCCGAAAGTGAGAAAAACGGCACTTTGGCTTCTCCGGCTACTGCTTTGGCTAACAAAGTTTTTCCTGTTCCCGGAGGGCCTACCAACAAAGCGCCTTTGGGAATTTTTCCGCCCAAAGAAGTATATTTTTTCGGATTTTTCAAAAAATCTACAATCTCCATAATTTCGATTTTTGCCTCGTCCAAACCGGCAACATCGTTGAAATTAACACTGACTGACGAGCTGTTTTTATCAAACAATTGGGCTTTCGAGCGACCTACGCTAAAAATGCCGCCACCGCCGCCGGAACCTTTTGACATGGAGCGCATAATAAAAATCCAGAATACCACTAACAGTAAAATAGGGAAAATCCACGACATGATTTGGCTGCCCCAATTGGAACGTGTATCCCATTCAATGAACACTTTTTGATCTTCAGGAACATCGATTTGAGCATCGGTAACCAACTCTTCAAATTTGTCGGCCGGTCCGATAGTATAAAGATATTGCGGGATGGTGTTGTTACCGAAAAACCCCTTTGAGTCTTTTTGGTCTTCTTTAATTTCCGTAAAAACTTCAGCCTCTTCTTGGTTGACAACTATAATTTTTTTAACCTTTTGTTCTTGTAAAAGCCCCTTTAACTCTTTCCAAGTGGTTTTTTTGGGTGAGTTTTGATTATTGGGATAAAACTGCATCCCAATTAAGATGGCGGCTAGCAGAATATAAATCCAATAAAAACTGACTTTTCGTTTTTTTGGTTGATTGCCAAACGGATTTTGAGCAGACGGCTTTTTGTCCGATTGTTCTTTTTGAGCATTTGTTTTATTTTTTTTGTTTTCCATAAACAAAAGTTAATCAGTGATATATATAGATAAAATTATAAATCTGAAACATTTACAATGGCATCAGCCCACAAACCGTCTAAGTTGAAAAATTCACGATTTTCTTTTCTGAAAACGTGAACAACTACATCAACGTAATCCAATAACATCCATTCTTTATTTTCAAAACCTTCTGTTTTCCATGGTTTTGATTTTAATTTTTTGATGGTCGATTCAACGACGAAATCGGTAATGGCTTCCATTTGTGGCGGTGTTTGTGCATGACAGACCACAAAATATTTTGCCACAACATTCGACATTTTTGTGAAATCCATCACTACAATATTTTCACCTTGTTTTTCTTCAATAGCCTCTATAATAGTGAGGGCTAATTCTTTAGATTCGTTTTTTAAAACTTTTTTTGCCATTCGTAAAATTTTGTGCAAAAGTAATTATTTATTGTGTCAGAAGATTGATTTTTCAAAGAAATCTTTG
The DNA here is from genome assembly GCA_028710155.1 of Bacteroidales bacterium. Classification (GTDB taxonomy): domain Bacteria; phylum Bacteroidota; class Bacteroidia; order Bacteroidales; family WRLA01; genus WRLA01. The sequence continues at coordinate 6,553 of JAQUSR010000015.1, forward strand.
ATAATCATTCTAATCGTTCATTTTTCGTTAAAATCCGTTAATCGGGAAAAATAAAGTGGGCAGCAATAGCAAAAATCCTACCAAAATAAGCAGCAGGATAAATTTCCAAATCCAACGGAACCATTTATCGTATGGAATGCGTGCCACACCCAAACAGCCAATCAAAACGCCGGATGTGGGTGTAATCATGTTGGTGAATCCATCGCCAAATTGAAAGGCTAAAACATTGGTTTGTCGCGAAATCTCAATCATATCGGCAAAAGGTGCCATAATGGGCATTGTTAAAGCCGCTTTGGCAGATCCCGACGGAATGATGATATTTAATCCGTTTTGAATCACATAAATAACGGCTGTTGAACCAACTTTTCCCATCTCGTTCATCGATTGTGAAAGACCAAACATGATGGTGTCGATGATTTTTCCCTCTTGCAAAATAACGATCACACCACCTGCCAAACCGACCACAATGGCAGCCGTGAAAATATCTTTCATTCCTTCTACAAAAAGTTTGACGATTTGATTGGCAGAGTTATCGGCAGCCATTCCCGCAGCCAAACCCATTCCGAAAAAGAGTGTTCCGATTTCCATCACATACCATCCATAGCCCATCACACCCGAAATCAAAAACCAAATGGTGATTCCAAGAATGGATAAAATATAGAAATGTACCGATTTACGCAATCCCAAAAAGCCGAAAATGGCAAAAAGTGCCGATCCTATCGGAACAGCCGGAAAATGAAAACTGCCGTTGCCGATTTTTAACACAGACATTGGATACAAAACAGAAAAAACAATTAAAATAGTGATAATCAATCCGTAAGAAATCCATGCGCTTTTGGGTGTATAATACTTGAATTGAGTGTCGTGAAAATTATGATTTTTTCGCCAATAGTCGTCCAATTCGTACATAGGCGAAATTTTCGGATTTTTTTTCACCTTTTTTGCCCAAAGTAAAATAAATGTAAAGGCAATGATATTCAATAAAATCCAACATAAAAAACGATATTCCAAACCGGAAAAAATGGGCAAATCTGATAATCCTTGAGCAATGCCGATGGTAAATGGATTGAGCATCGCTCCCGAAAAACCGACATGTGCTGACACATACACCAAACAAAGTCCGGTGATGGAATCGTAGCCCATCGAAATGGCAAGCGGAATCACGATGATGATAAAAGCAATGGTTTCTTCGCTCATTCCAAAAACCGATCCGAAAATGCTAAATACCGTCATTATCAACAGCATAATAATATTATGAATGCCGATTTTTTGTAAAAGTTTGAACCGTTCCAACCGTTGAGCAACCTTCAAAAAGGCAACAATGCCCGCATCAATAGCTTTGGAGGCGTTCAGCACCCAAAAAGCACCGCCGATGAGTAAAATGAAGACGATAATATCGGCACGTTGCACAAAACCTTCAAAAAAGGAGGAGAGAATCTGCCATGTTTGCGGCGATTTCTCCACATAATGAAACGATCCGGGCACAACAATTTCGCGTTGCGAACCATCTTCTAATATTTTGACGGTTCGATCAAATTCGCCACTTGGAATTAACCAAGTGAGTATGGCAGATGCAATGAGAATCAAAAAGATAATAACAAAAGTATGAGGGATTTCGCGTTTTCGTTGATGCATAAATTTCAAATTTTAAATATTCATTTTGTGGGTTGACGAGAGCAGAAAAATGTAAAAAAACATTTGCTCGGTGGTGTTTTCTACCAAAAAATGGATGAACCCGATAATGTTTATTGATCCGATTTTTCAGAGGGCAAAAGTATAAAAAAACCGGTCATTTTTTTGGACGAATTTTAAAACAATGAATTATTAAGGAATATTTATTCGCCGTCGCAGAAAAGCATGTTTTGTATCGATGTCAAACATTCAAAGAACCCGCTCGATAATCATTTTCTTGCGTTGTTCCGTTTTAAAAAGCAATTAATGACAATTTTGGATAAAAGCGTTAAGAAGCAAGGAGAATAATTGATAACAAAGTTGTTAAGATGGACCATGGAAAAAGTCGAGGCGATTTTTGTTGATGGATTGAATCTTTTTCAATAAAAAGTTACGTGGATTTTCATCATTCATATTTAAAAAAAGGAAATTTTTCGTTTTGTAACAATTATTACAATTGAAAAGTGGTGCTTCATCTACTTTTGCCTCGTCAAAAAAAGAATATCTTATGAAAACGAAAAGAAGTATTATCAGCATCGATGAAAATCGTTGCAATGGTTGTGGAGCTTGTGTAAAAGGTTGCCACGAAGGAGCCTTACAAATGATTGATGGAAAAGCGCGCATTGTCAGCGAGCTTTATTGCGATGGTTTGGGTGCTTGTATTGGAGAGTGTCCCACCGGAGCCATCAAAATTGAAGAGCGTGAAGCCGAACCTTATAATGAAATTTCTGTCATGGAACGCATTGCTCCGAAAGGCGAAGCCACAATTTTAGCACATTTGAAACATTTAAAAAATCATGGCGAAATGCTGTATGTGCAACAAGCCGTCGAATATATTCGTCAACATGATTTGAAAGTGAATATCAGCGAATTACAAGAGAATAAACGCCCGTTGGCTTGTGGTTGTCCGGGAACGATGGAACGCTCGTTTGAAGCGGCATCTTGTTCAACAGCACCAATATCGCCGGTCGGTTCGGCTCCTTTGTCAGAATTGACACAATGGCCTGTTCAATTGCATTTGGTGAATCCGGAGGCAGGCTATTTTGTGGGATCTGATGTGGTGTTGGCTGCCGATTGTACCGCTTTTGCTGTGGGCGACTTCCATCAACGATTTTTGCGAGGACGAAAATTAGCCATTGCTTGTCCGAAATTGGATAGCAACAAAGAGTCGTATGTCGCAAAAATTGTACAATTAATCGATTCAGCAAAAATCAACACGTTAACCGTGGTGATGATGGAAGTTCCTTGTTGCGGCGGTTTGTTGCAATTGGCGATGTTGGCGGCGCAACAAGCCTCACGAAAAGTTCCGATTAAAAAAATTATTGTCGGCATGAAAGGAGATTTAATAGAAGAAAATTGGCTGTAACGCGTTGAAAAAACATTGTAAAGGCACTAAAGATTCGGTGAAAAATCAACCGATTCCGGTGCCTTTTTTTTGTTTATAATTTTTAAAAATTTCATGTTTTTTATGGAGCCAAATGCACAAATCTTTATACTTTTGAAGCCTTCTTTTCGGTGCATCGAAAGCAGGTTTTAATAGAAATGTAAAGTATTGATATCAATAATTTTATAACGATTAAGACCCGAAAGAAATTTTGATGACAGCGAGCAGCGTAAAGAAGTATGATGACAGAATGATCATGCGTATGGCAAACTTATTAATCGAATATTTTTATGAATAAAAAACACATCTTTTTGATTTTGTTGTTGAGCGTAGGTTTTTGTTGCCTTCGTGCTCAAGAAGAGGAGACGTTGGTTGGTGCCAATTGTACCTCTATTATGGTGGGATGCAAAGCCTCGACCGATGGTTCGGTGATCACTTCACATACGTGCGATTCACGGTATCGTACATGGGTAACGATGGTTCCGGCTGCCGACCATGAAGCGGGAACGATGCACAAAGTGTATAAAGGCACCATGCACACCGAAACCCCCAAAAGTATGGAAGGCGTTACGCTTGCCGGCGAAATTCCCGAAGTGGCTCATACTTTTGCCTATATGAATACAGCTTATCCCTGCATGAACGAAAAGCAGTTGGCGATGGGCGAAAGCACCTTTTCGGGTCCCGACACGTTGATTAACGAAAAGGGAATGTTTTTGATTGAAGAGTTGCAACGGGTGGCACTGCAACGTTGCGAAACGGCACGCGATGCCATTCAACTCATCGGATCATTGGTGCAAGAATACGGCTATGCCGATGGCGGCGAGTGCATCACCATTGCTGATAAAAAAGAGGTTTGGCAAATGGAGATTTTAGGCGAAGGTCCGGAAAAAATCGGTGGAATGTGGGTGGCACAACGAGTTCCCGACAACGAAGTGGCGGTGAGTTGCAACATTGCCCGCATCGGAAAATTGGATCGCAAAAACAAAGATTTTTTCCTTTGCTCCGATAATATTGAACAAGTGGCACAAAAATATGGTTTGTGGGACGGCAATGGAGAGTTTTTGTGGTGGAAAGCCTTTGGATCCGACTATTCTGCCGGAAAAAATTTTAAAGAACGCGAATGGTACATTTTCAACGAGTTGGCTCCTTCGTTGAATCTTTCATTGGAGGACGAGGTTTTGCCGTTTTCGGTGAAACCGGACGAAAAAGTGGATGTTCGTAAAGTGATGGAGTTGTTCAGAGCCAACTACGAAGGTTCTGTGTTAGACCAAACGCAAAATTTGCTTTGTCCCGTCAAACGCAAAGACAAAGAAGGAAATTTTGTAACAGACACTGTTGTTTGTCCGAATGCGAATCCGTGGATGGATGCTAATGAACGAGCTTTGTATAACTATTTAAAACCTAATTCAGTAACATTTTATCGCGGTGTTGCTATGTCGTGGTGTTCCTATTCTACCATTATTCAATGTCGCAGTTGGTTGCCCGATGCAGTGGGTGGTGTTTGTTGGTTTTCGGTGGATAATCCGGGACAAAGTCCGCGTATTCCCATCTATGCCGGAGAGACAAAACTGCCTGCAGGTTTCGAAATTTGCGGACATTTTCGCTTCAACGAAAACGCCGTTTTGTGGCACTATCGCAAAGCCAACAAATTGGCTCAAGTGAGATGGGGACGTACCAAAAAAATGATGTTGGATAATGTGTTACGCTACGAAGATAAAGCCTTCAACGAATTGCCTGCTCTTGAAAAAGAGGCAGAAAAACTATTGAAAGACCATAAAAATGCCGAAGCAGCCCTTTTGCTGAATCGTTATACTTCCGATTTTTCCGGTGCCACTCGACAAACATGGGCGGAGTTGGAGCATAAATTTTGGGAGATGTTTTGGACGGGATTTTAAAATAGTGACAATCAAAGTATAATCATTGTATTAGCGAGGTTCATCATCAAAAGCGAATGGCAATGTCGATGTATATCATTCTTGTTTTGGTAGGTTTTTTTGCCGGACTTTTATCGGGTGCGGTAGGTTTTGGCGGCGGTATGATTTTGTTGCCCGTCATCACCTATTTCTATGGTGTTGAGGTGGCTGTTCCTGTTTCAACCATTGCCCAATTGATGAGCAATTTATCCAAATCGGGCATGGGTTTCAAAGAGATTCAGTGGAAACAAGTGGGGCGTTTTTTGATTTTGGCTGCCCCCTTTACGGCATTGGGTGCGTTTGGATTTTCAATCGTTCCCAAACAATTGATGACACGTATTTTATGTGTGTTTCTCATTTTGTTTGCCGTTGTAAAACTGACCGGAAAAATCAAGTTGCCGCAAGGCAAAGGAACCATGTTGGTTGGCGGCGGCATCACGGGATTCATCAACGGGTTGTTGGGCATTTCGGGACCGTTGAGCAGTGCCGTTTTTCTAACGTTGGAAATGGCTCCGGTGGCGTATATTGCCAGCGAAGCAACGGCAGCCGCTGCTATGCACATCATTAAAGCAGTGATGTACGGCAAGTTGGATTTGATGAATCTCGAAATTTTTCTGAATGGTTTGTATATCGGTTTTGCCATGATAGCGGGTAATTTTCTTGCCATGAAAACCATCCGAAAAATCAACAAAAAATTATATCAGCGACTGGTGGCAGGCGTCATGATTGCCGTTTCCCTATGGTTGTTTATTTCGGTATAAATTTTTATGGGTTGGTTTGGGCGGTGCGTTGGTCAATGGGTGAATTTCAGAATGATTTTTCCGTTCAATGTTTTCCAAATTTCCTAATTGAATAAAAACAAGAAACATTCTGCCATTGTAATTATTTGGAAAACCGATTTTAAATAGAATTAAAAGTATCTTTGTACCCTCAAAAAGGAGGATTATTAATAAACACGATAACAAAAAATTAGCGAAATTTTATTTTAATATTGTTGCTAAATAGGAACAATGAAAGATTAAATTGAAATTAAACGATAAATCAACAAAGTATCAATCATACATAGCGTTTGTGAAAAATGAGTTCAGAGTTAGACATAATAGCGAATGATAATCAGCACATTGATTCCAATCAATCCAATAGTTTATTAGTTGATGTTGTAACAATCATTGAGCAAGCGCGTTCACATGCCTATTCAGCGGTAAATGTGGATTTGGTAAAGCGTAATTGGTTGCTGGGAAAACGTATTGCCGAAGAGGAATTGTTGGGCGAAGAGAGAGCAGAATATGGTCGGAAAACCATCAAGAATTTGTCAAAACAATTGAACGAACGCTTTGGTAAAGGATTTAATGATAGGGACTTGTATTATTGCGTTAAAGTTTTTGCATTCTTTCCGGAACTATTTGTTTTTGAAGATATTAAGAAAACGAATAACATTTTGCAGACAGTGTCCGCAAAATCTGTAATAAACAATGTAAAAGCTAAATTTGTGGGTAACATTATGGAAGCAATGTCTCCCAAATTTCCTAGTACACTTCTATCGTGGTCGCATTATTGTAAATTACTTCAGGTTGATGATACGCAGATGCGAGAGTGGTATGTGAATGAATGTGCCAACGAATTTTGGAGTGTTCGCACTTTACAACGAAACATTTCATCGCAATATTGCAATCGTTTGTTAGCAAGTCAAGGTAAAGAAAAAACTTTGGTGAGAGAAGAGATGAAAAAAATTGTTGCCCCCTTGCAAAATGACCCCAAAGAATTTATCAAAAACCCTTATGTTGTGGAGTTTTTAGGATTGTCGGATAATCCAGGCTTTCGTGAAACAACTTTTGAATCTGTTATAATCAGCAATTTGCAGAAATTTCTTATGGAAATGGGTAAAGGATGGGCGTTTATGTCTCGTCAGCAACATATCCATACCGAAAAAGATGATTATTACATAGATCTTGTTTTTTATAATGTCATTTTGAAATGTTACATTCTCATTGATCTGAAAACCAACAAAATATCGTATCAGGATGTCGGGCAAATGAATATGTATATCAAAATGTATGATGAAAAGAAACGAACAGAAGGTGACCGACCGACACTTGGAATTATTTTATGTGCCGATACAGATGAAGACATTGCACGATATGCCATCAATGGTAATGACCAATTATTTGCCTCAAAATATCTTACAGTGCTACCTACTAAAGAAGAACTTCGTCGTGAAATAGAAAGGCAAAAACAGCTTTTTTTGGATCAAACAGACAAAGATAATGAATAATGATATTTTATTGAAAAATAATTGTAAATCAAATAAATAATTATTGAAATAAAACGATAAATTAACATAATATTAATCATAGCGTTTGCTATTTGTTCCAAACAAGTCGAAATGTAGGAAGTTTCAAAGTTAAACAGGAACAGATGTGTAAATGCTCACGTTTCAGCGTGGGCGTTTTGTCTGTTTAACTGGTTTCCTACAACCACGACTTGGGCGATTCGTCCACGTGTTGTGTTTGTAGGATTGGTCAGTGGCAGCGCACAAAAGCAAATTGCCAATGCCCGAAAAGAATAATCTTGAAGAACTAAAACGCGACTTGGTTTTAGAAATAAAGAAGCGTGTAACCGACAAAATCATTGAGAAATCCAATGCCGACTTGTTGGAGAAACTCATTAACCAAGCCGAAACGGAAACAGAAGCCATGAACATTGCTGCATTAGGCACCACCTATAAACGCACCGGTTTCCACTTCGACAAGCGTATGGAATGCATTTCCAATAATATCAAATACAAAAAGAAAAACAAAAAGTTGTCTTTTGTAAACAATGCTTCGCACCCGACTCATCAGCTGATTATCGGCGATAATTACGAAGCCTTGCAAAATCTGCTCATCACCCACAAAGGTAAAATTGACGTTATTTACATTGACCCGCCTTACGGCAAAGACAATATGGGCGATTTTGCGTCAACCAACTACGATAATTCCATTACGCGCGACAATTTGCTTTCCATGCTTTACCCGCGACTGCTCATGGCAAAACGCTTGCTTACGCCTGAAGGTGTAATTTTTTGCAGCATTGACGATAGAAACCAAGCGTATGTAAAATGTTTGTTTGATGAGGTGTTTGGAGAAGAGAATTTTGTGGCAAATTTTAAATGGAACAAAGTTAAAAAAGCCCCTAGTTTATCCGCTAAAATTAGAATTAAATACGAGTATGTGTTAGCTTATGGAATGCCTTCAAAATTATTTGGAAAGGGCTCTTATAATACACAAGGGCCTCTTTGGCATAAACCAAACAAAGCAAAGAAATTATTTTTTCCTGCTAAAAGCATACGAATAAGAAAATCATTTGATGTCGGAAATTATGGTGGTACTTATGAAGTGATTTTACATAACAAAATTGAATTTGATAATGGTGTAAATAAGAACGATATATACATAACAGCATGTTCAGCATGGGGGCAAGATAAGATTAATGAATATATAAAACAAGGTAATTCTTTTGAAATAAAGAAATCACCGACAACAATATATGTAGATAGTGATCCCAATGGTAAGTTTATTGCACCATCAGATTTAATCAATGACGAGGAGTGTAGTGTTAAAACAAATACAGATGCTAATGATGAGCTAGAAAAATTAAAAATCAAATTTGATTATTCTAAGCCAACTTCACTTCTAAAATATCTTGTTAGAATGACGACTATGAACGACATCGATGCCATCATTCTCGACTTTTTCGCCGGCAGCGGCACAACCGGTCAGGCAGTAATGGAACTCAACAAAGAAGACGGCGGCAACCGCACTTTCATTCTCTGCACCAACAACGAAGTAACCGAAACCAACCCCAAGGGCATTGCTTACGATGTTACCGCCAAACGGCTCAAGCGAGTGATGAGCGGCAAATGTTATGACGGCACAACCGATTTCCCGTGGCTGAAAAATCACGAGCCTTACAAGGATAATCTGAATGTGTACGAAATAGCCGAAGTTTCCAAAATTGAAAACAAAAAGGGCAAAACAGCTTTCGACAAAATAGACGAGACTTGCTACGGACAGACTAAGTTTGAGAAACGCACCGATAAAATAGCATGGATTTGCAGTAATTTCGAGAACGCCACTAAATTTATTGAGAAAAAGGAGGGCGAATAATGTTAGACGAAGTAAAACAGCTGCAAGAAAAGGCAGTCAATGAATTGGTTGCGCTGATTGAGAGAAAAAACGAAATTACTTTTAAAGCCCCGACGGGTTCGGGCAAAACGCACATGATGGCTGATTTTATGGATAGGGTTTTAGCCACAAAAAAAGATGTCGTTTTTATAGTTTCCTCTTTATCAAAAGCGGAGTTGGCAAAGCAAAACTACGAGGCGTTTGTGCAATATATTGATGAGGGCAAGTTTTCGCACCTCAACCCTTACCTTATCAACAGCGACAACGGAACGGAAGGCAGTTTATTTATCCCCGCCGACTACAATGTGTATGTGTTGCCACGCGATTTGTACAAAGATAATTCAAAATTGAAAGACGATGCCACGCTGCTGAAATTTTTGCATGAAATTAAAGGTTTTGGAGCCGGCAGTGGCAGCGGCAACGATATTTACGTAATCAAAGACGAATGTCACCAAGCCACCAACAATTTGGACGAATTGAGCAAATCATTTTTTACGAAGGTAATCAACTTTTCTGCCACGCCCAAACTTACTCGCGGGCAAATTCCCGATGTGGTACTTAAAGAGAGCGATGCCGTGAGTGCACACCTAATCAAAAATGTGGAATTTGGCGACGACACCGACACGTTGGAAGATGCTTTGAAAAAATATGTTCAGATAAAGAAATCTTATCTTGGCCAATCTATTAATGTCAATCCTTGTATGATAATTCAAATATCCAATAAGGATAAAGCGGATGAAGAGGTCGAAAAAATAAAGACTTTGCTCAACCAAGAAGGCTTTTCGACACTGAAATGGATGCTTATTTTGGATAAAAGCGGCGGCACAGCCAAGGGCAGCGACACCAACGATATTATAGGCGCCAAAAAACAGCCGTTGAACAAGTGGAAAGACTATGCCAAAACAGACAACAGCACCATCGATATTATTATTTTCAAAATGGTGATTACCGAAGGTTGGGACATTCGCCGCGCTTGTATGTTGTTTCAAATACGCGATTCAAAAAGCAAACAACTTGACGAGCAGGTTATTGGTCGCGTGCGTCGCAATCCGCGATTGCTCGATTTTGAAAAATTGGACAAAAATTCGCAAGAATTGATATCTACGGCTTATGTTTGGGGCATCAAACCTACCGAAACTACCACGGCACAAACAGCCATTCTTTGGGGAAACGAAACGGATAATCAGATTCAAAAAGAGGTAAAAATTCAAACCACAAGGCTCAAAGCATTTGAGACTGAAAAAAAAGTAAAAATTAACCAATTGAAATTGAAGCCGGTCGATGAACTTGTGTCGTCCAGCATTTTCGATCTTTATCGAAATTTGAAAGGAGCGACTAACGAAGTACAAGAGCACTACATTAATTATGTAGATACTTACGATAAGTTCTTCAAATTTGCCGGCAATATTGCTGTTATTAAAAAGAAAATCAACGATTTTTGTTGCAATTATTCCAAAAATATGGAGCTTGTAAAAGATGAAAAAGATATTCCGAGAGAGGCATCATTTCCTTACCAATCTTCATTTATGCCTACGACAGAAAAGCGCAACATTGAGAGGTGGGTATGGAAACCAATCAACGTCAATGATGAATTTTCTTTTGATTCCGAATCGGAAAAAATTTGGGCAAAAATGTTGTTGGATTTGCAAAAGAAAGACATTATAAAAACTGTGTCGGTTGACGATGAAGAGATCTTGCTATTGGGAAAAAACTTTTTGGAAAATTCCGAAATTAAATACGAATATTACGATTGCGGTAGGCACTTTTCGTATCCCGATTTTGTGATGAAAGACAGTCGGGATAGAATCCATATTTTTGAAGTGAAAAGTTTGAATGTTTCAAGTGGCAAAAATATAGATGAAGAAGAATATAAATCAAAAGTAAAAACGTTAAAAGATTTTTACACAGCCGTTTCGAGCAAAACGCCGCATTTTTACTATCTTCCTATCAAAAAGGGTGACGGTTGGACGGTTTGGACTATGAAAGACGGAAAAGCCGAAGAAAAAACCTTTGATGATTTTGTGTATTTGCTTAAAAGCTAAGAGCCACTTTGCAACAGCAATTCAAAAAATAAAGTAGGCTAACCACCGATTTTTTCAAAGGCAACTTGAAGAATTTCAAATGGCAATAGACAACGAATATTGAAAAATCGGATAAGGTGAAATGTCGTAATTTTTCTCCGTATTTAATCTTCTCTTTTTTGAATCAAAATCTCGTCTGTAAAAATCCAGCAAGGCAAGCCATAGCCGCGATGCCATTCGGGATTGGTCAACGGCGATTGTGCTACCACACGAACATAACGAAAAGGGGTGTTGTTAAAAAAATCAACTTTTGCTTTTTGAATGGAATTTTTTGCCAATTTGGTCTCTTTTTCAAAAGTTTTTTCTCCGATTTTTTGCCAATTTATTGTATCGTTTGAGACAAAAAATTCCACTTTTTCGGGCAGATAAATCCACGACAACGGATAGGTGAGAAAATCGATGCTGATGCTTTTAAACAATTGAGCCTCTTCTAAATCGACAACGGCATCTAAATGGTCGCCCTCAAAGCCCAACCAATTGTAATGATAGTCTTTGGTGCCGAAAATGCCGTCGGTGAGGGCTTTTTCTCCGCCTACATCATACGTTGGACTCCAACGGGTGGCAATTTCGACCGGCTTTCCGGTAGCTAAATTCACCTGAGTTGATTTTTCGATTAAATTGAACACATTCGACAGCAATTCTTTCGGCGGATAGCCCATCTCTTCCAATTGTCGCACATCAAAACGTTGACAATCTTCCACAAATCGGTAGGCTTTGATCATCATTTCGGGACGAAGATATTTTTTGCCGTCCACAATGTCAAAATAGCTTAATTCTTTGGAAATGTTGCTCATCGATAAATCTAAAACGGCAAAATCTAATGAAAGCTCCAACCGTCTAAGGTGGTCGGTAAAAGTGGTTTCGCCTTCCACTATTTGATACGCCTTTTGAAACAGCGATTGATAGAAAGCAATTTTTTCGGGCGACAGATAGCTCTTTTTGCCATCGACGGGATAGCCGTAAATGTTGAGAAACATTTTAGAATCGAGTAAGGCTTGTTGCATCGTGTCGATATATTGTGCCACCATGGGAGCGGCTTTGCCGTAGTAGCCTTGCAAAAAATCGGATCTCAACGAATCGACATTAAGGTTGACGTTCCACAATAATTTGGCAATCAAATAGGTGCGCCATTCCATCATTTCGCCGTAGCCGCCGTTCAATCCTTGTTCAAACATCATTGTAATGCCGTTGCGATGGAATAATTGCAAATTGGGTTGCAACACGTGAAGGTTGGGAAACGGATTCATCATATTGCGATATTGAATGACATAATCCCACAAGAAAATGTTGTGGGTCAAGGAGCTCCAAGTTTTCAAATCCTCAACAAAAGAGTGTTCTTTCGGATTGTTGTCCAAAGGCAGTTGCCGACCGCATTCGATGGAGCAAAACATAATGTTGACATTGGATCGTGGTTGAATGTTTTTTGGAGCTTTGCGGGTATATTGATAGGCTAAAGTGGAGATGGTTTTTTCGGGAAAACGTGCCGCCACTTCGTTGATGAAATGAAGCAAAGTGCCTGAAGGTGAACCGTAAATGGAATCGGAACGGCGACAATGTTCGCAGGTGCAGTTATTGACATTATCGTTGTTCGACACCGACCAGATGGCGGCAGAGGGATTTTTTTGAATCTCTGTAGACAAATTTTTACACAACTCTTCCAACACTTCGGGATTGGTCAAACACAATTGTCCGTCTTTCACCCGTCGTCCGTTGATTTCTGAAAACCATTCAGGGTGTTGATCAAAATATTGATTAACAGGAATTAATCGATTAAAAGTGTGCACAAACATACCCCAATCGCGTTTCATATCGGATCGGTTTTGTAGATGATGCCAATCGGCATATTCTTGCGAGATGTTTGGAAAACGATACAATGTTTCGCGATATTCAAATGAAGGAGTTTGTAAATCGTGCAGTTGCGGAATGAAATCATCAAATGTTGCTCCTGAGTCCAAAACAACGATTTGATCGGCATCATACATTCTGATATTGAGATATTTTTCAGCAAAATGATAGACGCTATACAAAACCGATTTTCCTTGATTTCCTACAAAAAACAGATTTTTCTTTTCGGTGTGAATCAAAAAACCGTCGTGTTGAATATCGGCACCGTATTTTTTGTAAATCGCTTCCGCTTGACGGGTGTTTCCAACAGAAAGTATGGGTTCATAACGCACCTTGTCGTCGCTGACGATGGGATGTAGAATGTTGGTTCTCTCCTTCAAAAAATATTGCAATTTGACGGCTGCCAACGAGTCGATGGCAGTTGCATTTTTGGGAATGACAATTTTGTGGAGGTTGATGCCTTTTTCCATAGAATTCATGTTTTGTGCTGATAAAATGGAAAAAAAAGACAAACAACACAACGTACAAATAATTTTTAACATATTGAATTTCATAATAATATAATTTATCGATTCAGTTCAAAAACCAAAGCTGCGGTGCTTTTGATTTTTTGTAAAGCAGCGTTGGAAAGAGAGAGTTGATAACCTTGTTCTGTTTTTTTCAAAGTGGCTTTGGCGGTAGTTCCCTTGATGGAAACGGAGCCGGTTTTTAAATTTTCAAGACCTTGAAATTTGATGGTTTTTGGTAATATTTCTGCCTCGTCGCACAAATAAAAGGCAAAAATTTTTCCGTTTTTGTCTTGTGTAAAACGTAGTTTTTCACTGCTGTACGGAAATATGGGACGTGTGGCATAAATGGCATCGCCATTGATTTTCATCCATTGTCCAATCTCTTTCAGTCGCTCGACTGCCGTTGGCGGAAGATTGCCGTCGGAATCGGGACCCACGTTCAACAAAAAATTACCGCCTTTGGCTACAATGTCAATCAGAAGATGGATCAATTGTCGGGCAGATTTATATTGGTCGTTTTCGACGTATGACCACGAATTGCCCATCGTCATACACGTTTCCCACGGATAAGGAAGCAACGAATCGGGAACTAACTGTTCGGGAGTTTGATAGTTTTCAAACTGACCGTGCACGGTTCTATCGACAATGAGCAGGTCGGGATTGTCGGAGCGTGCCATGGCTGCCATTGTCGGCATTTCTATATCCTGAATCCAACCTTGACAGCCCAACCACGGGCGATATTCCTCTTTCACACTCCATTCGGGACGAATCCAACCGCCATCCAACCACAAAATGTCGATGTTGCCGTAGTTGGTAGTCAACTCTTTGATTTGTTTGAAGGTGAAGTTGCAAAAGCGTTGCCATCGATCGGGATGCAGTGCGGGATCGTAGTTCACATTGCGATCGGGCGTTGCCCATTCGGGTGCCCAATAATCGGGATGATGCCAATCGGCTTTCGAAAAATACAATCCCGTCCAAAAACCCTTGTTGCGAAAGGCGTTGACCACTTCTGCCGTAATGTCTAGATGGTTGGTCGAAAATGGGCAAGATGGATCAGAAGCCGAATAATCGGTTTCTTTGGTGTCGAACATACAAAAGCCGTCGTGGTGTTTGGTAGTGAAAACCACATATTTCATACCTGCTTCTTGTGCTAAAGTTGCCCACGTTTCAGGTTGAAAATGTTTGGGATTAAAGGTTTTGTTAAGCGCTTGATATTGTTCTTTATATTCGGTATAAGGCACACCTTTTCTATCGATCCAAGGTTCGTTGCAAATGGACCACGATTCCACCACGCCCCATTGAGCATACATGCCCCAGTGCATCATAAAACCGAATTTCAAATCTTGCCATTCGTTCAAACGGTTGACGATCAAAGGATTTGTTTCCGGATTTTTTTCTTGTTGAGCCATAGCCGGAAAAAACAATAAACCGGTGATTGCCCACAAAAACAGACGACGAATATTCATAGGAGAAAATTTTGGCAAAGGTAGATTTTTCAATAAAAAGATTCCATCCTCTTTGCTGTTTTTTTGATGGATAAAAACAAAATAAAACTACTTTTGTTCCTGAATTAAAAATTATGTAATTAAAAGATAATGAGGGAGAAAAAGTCTTTTTTGTCGAATATTGATCGCCTTTTGGTGATTATTTGGTTGATATTAGTAGCGGCAGGATGGGCAAATATCTATTCGGTTTCTTTTAACGATTCGCAGTTATCTATTTTCAGTTTATCTACCGATTATGGCAAACAGATGTTATTTATCGGTATCTCCATAATAGTGGCATTATTTATTTTGTTGTTGGATGCCAAGTGGTTTGTGGCTTTTTCGTATTGGATTTATTTTGCCGTTATTTTGTTGTTGATTGGAGTTCTATTGTTTGGTAAAACCATTGCCGGATCGCGGTCGTGGTTTCAGATAGGTTCTTTTTCGTTGCAACCGTCAGAGTTGGCAAAATTTGCTACTTCGTTGGCATTAGCGCGCTTTTTGAGTACCATTGATTTGGATATTTCAAAAATTAAGTCGCAATTATTGGCCGGATTAATCATTTTTGTGCCGATTATTTTAATTTTCTTTCAAAACGACACGGGATCGGCATTGGTCTATTTTTCGCTGATTATTGTGTTGTATCGCGAAGGGATGTCGGGCATTTTTATCATTGCCGGCGGCATCACTGTCGTTTTATTTATTTGTACCTTGTTGTTGGGTGTCTATTGGACGTTAGGAATTACCGTTGCATTGCTTTTTTTGATTTGGTTTTTCGGGCAACGACAAAACAAAAAATCGCTCAAGAAAATTTTGATAACGGCTGTTTTGGCAATCAGCGTGATATTTAGTGTTAATTATGTATTTAACAATGTTTTAGAACCGCATCAGCGGCAACGTATTAATGTGTTGTTAAACATTGAACAAGATTTGCAAGGGGCAGGTTATAATGTACATCAATCGTTGATTGCTATTGGTTCCGGCGGTTTTACGGGGAAAGGGTATATGGAAGGAACGCAAACGAAATTAAATTTTGTGCCCGAACAAAAAACCGATTTCATTTTTTGTACGATAGGCGAGGAGTGGGGCTTTTTGGGGAGCTCTTTGCTATTAATCACATTTGTGTTTTTGATTGCACGAATTATCATTATGGCAGAACGACAGCGTTCTTCTTTTGCCAGAATCTACGGCTATTGTGTAGCTTCAATTTTCTTTTTCCATGTTGCTATCAACATAGGAATGACTTTGGGTTTAGTTCCCACTATTGGCATTCCGCTTCCGTTTTTCAGTTATGGCGGCTCGTCGCTCATCGGATTTACCGTATTGCTGTTCATTTTTATTAAACAAGATGCCAATAGGTTAGAGTTGTTGTGATTTTTTGTTACGTATTATATTTTTCAACGTTTATTGCTCATTTAAAACATTTTTTCAATGGATCATTTTCAATATTGCTATGATTTTTTGTCATACAACCGATGGCAAACGCGAGAAGTTAAAATTGGATCGTTGGGGTTGGGTGGTCAAAATCCGATTCGCATTCAATCGATGACCAATACCGATACGATGAATACAAAAGCTACCGTAGAGCAATCCATTAGAATGATTGAGGCGGGATGCGAATTGGTTCGAATTACGGCTCCCGGCATTCGTGAAGCCGAAAATCTCGCTGTTATTAAAAAAGAATTGCGTCGTTGTGGATACCAAACGCCGTTGGTTGCCGATATTCATTTTAATCCGCATGCAGCAGAAATTGCCGCTCGACTGGTAGAAAAAATTCGAGTCAACCCGGGCAATTTCACCGATAGAAATATTGGAAAAACCGATTTTACCGATGCAGAATTTTCGGAATCTGTAGAAAAAATCCGAGATCGTATCGCTCCATTGTTGAAAATTTGTAAAGAAAACGGAACGGTGCTTCGCATCGGAAGCAATCAAGGATCACTTTCGGAACGCATCGTCAGCAGGTTTGGCGATACACCCCAAGGAATGGTCGAGGCTGCCATGGAATTTGTGCGTATTTGTGCCGACCTTGATTTTCATCAATTGGTTTTATCCATGAAATCGAGCAATACACGCACCATGGTCTTTGCTACTCGGTTATTGGTTCATCAAATGATGTCGGAAGGGTTCAACTATCCCATTCATCTCGGCGTTACCGAAGCCGGTGAAGGCGAAGACGGTCGCATCAAGTCGGCGGTAGGCATCGGAACACTTCTTACCGACGGCATCGGAGACACCATTCGCGTTTCGTTAACCGAAGCTCCTGAAAACGAATTGATTCCGGCTAAAAAATTGGTCGATAGATTTAATGGAAGAAAAAACGCCATGGAACATCGAACCATTTCTGACAAAAATCCGTATGAATATGAACGAAGAAACAGCGTGGCAGTCGATAAAATCGGCGGCGGACAAGTTCCGGTGGTTTTTACCAAATATGGCGGTTCTGAAAAAGCAGATGTTTGGGTATCTCACGATTTTGTTGCTACGGAAACCATCAGCAAAGATGATTCGTTGACAACAACCAATGATGTTTCTGCATTGAGTGTCATTTCATCAACGGGAAATTCATTGATTCATCACGAACGAAATATTATGGCAACAGCCAAAATATCAACAAAACCCCGTTGCATTCATCGGGTGTATGATGCGTGCGATAAAGAAAGTGTTCAACTGAATGCTGCTGCCGATTTTGGCTCTTTATTGATTGACGGGCAATGTGATGCAATATTTATCGAAACACCGAATATTGCCGATAGCCAATTTCCGGTCGATCTCTCCTTTTCCATTTTGCAGGCAGCCCGATCGCGTTTTACAAAAACAGAATACATTTCGTGTCCATCGTGCGGTAGAACAAAATACGATATCGTGGCAGCCGTGAAAGCCATTAGAGCAAAAACGGAACATTTGCAAGGATTAACCATTGGAATTATGGGTTGTATTGTAAACGGCCCCGGCGAAATGGCAGGTGCCGATTATGGCTATGTGGGTAGCGGTATTGGTGTGGTAACGTTGTTTAAAGGAAAAACTCCCGTTGTTAAAAATATTCCGGAATCGAATGCTGTTGACGCACTCATTCAATTGATTAAGGATGGCGGCGATTGGCAAGATGCAGAATAAATGATGCTTCGAAAAATTAAGCCATCAATCGAAAAACCATCTCTTTCAACATAAAACCTACCGATAAATTGCCGGTGTTGTTAACACCTTTTGATTTCAAATCAAATTCTCGCAAGATGGCAATGTTGTTGATGACTTTCTGTTGTGAATAAATTTTGGCGGCATTAGCATACTCTTTAATAAAATAGGGATTGATACCCATTTTAGCAGCGGCATTACTCAACGATTTGTCTTGTAAACGATGATAAATCAATAATTTCAAAAAGAAACGATATAATAGAATGATGTCGCGTTGAATGGCATACGATTTGGGCTCGGAGGAAAAA
>JAQUSR010000146.1 GCA_028710155.1 Bacteroidales bacterium
GGCACCATGATAGAAGTGCATAATCCATCGGGGTTGCCGGAGCCAAAAGTGTTGGATTACATTGAAGAACCTTATATCACTGCCAATATTATCACAGCCGGAGAATATGTGGGCGCCATCATGGGACTTTGTATCGGCAAGCGTGGCGAATTGACCAAACAAACCTACCTGACCAGCGACCGAATTGAGTTGGATTTTATCATGCCGCTGAGCGAAATCGTTTTCGATTTTTACGATAAACTGAAAAGTATTTCAAGAGGTTACGCCTCTTTCGATTATCAACAATACGGCTACAAAGAAGCAAGTTTAGTGCGGTTGGATATATTGCTCAATGGCGATAAAGTGGATGCGCTTTCGTCGTTGATACATGTGGATAATGCTTATAATTTCGGTCGCAAAATGTGTGAAAAGTTAAAGGAACTGATTCCCCGTCAGCAATTTGATATTGCCATTCAAGCAGCTATCGGACAGAAAGTGATTGCTCGTGAAACCGTGAAAGCGGTTCGTAAAGATGTAACAGCCAAATGCTACGGCGGCGATATTACCCGTAAACGTAAATTGTTAGAGAAACAAAAACAAGGTAAAAAACGGATGCGACAAATCGGAAATGTACAGGTGCCGCAAACGGCATTTTTAGCAGTGTTGAAGTTGGATTAAAGTAAAATGAAATTATAATACTTTTTTTTATGTCATTAATAATCAGAGAAATAAATAATAGTTCGGATCGGAAAAAATTTGTAAAACTGCCTTTTTCGTTGTACAAAGGAAATAGTTATTGGGTGCCGCCCATCATCAACGATGAGCTGAAAACCATAACGCCCGAACAGAATCCGGCTTTTGAATTTTGTACGGCGAAATTTTGGTTGGCAGAAGATAATGGACGCGTTGTGGGTCGCATTGCCGGCATCATCAACCCGAAAATCAACGAAAAAAACGGAGAAAAAATAGCGCGTCTATCGCGTTTGGAAGCCGTTGACGATGAAAAAGTATTTGATTTATTGATTCATACAGTGGAGCAATGGGCAAAAGAGCAGGGAATGGACGGCGTGAGCGGTCCGTTGGGTTTTACCAACTTGGATCATCAAGGGGTTTTGGTACAAGGGTTTGATCAACTTGCTGTTGTAGCTTCTGATTATCACCACGAATATTATCACCGTCATTTGGAACGTTTGGGCTATATGAAAGAGATGGATTGGTTGGAGTTTCGTATCACCATGCCGAAAGAGATTCCGGACAAGGTGAAACGGGTTGCCTCCATTGTTCAACAACGCTC
Source organism: Bacteroidales bacterium (assembly GCA_028710155.1). GTDB lineage: Bacteria > Bacteroidota > Bacteroidia > Bacteroidales > WRLA01 > WRLA01. Next base: position 1,274 of record JAQUSR010000146.1, read on the forward strand.
CGGCTATAAAGTGATGCACTTTACCAAAACATCCGAAATTATTCCTTATAAAGATAAAATTTTTGAAATATTCAACGAATCGTTTGATTCACTGTTTGGTACATTCCGTTTCAATCAAAAGTTAATCGATTTTTATGCCAATAAATTCATCTCCATTTTCAATCCGAAATTGGTCAAATTGGTGTTAACCAAAGAAGATGAAATTGCCGGTTTTATCTTTGCGATGCCATCGTTGTCGAAAGCCATGCAGAAAGCTAACGGACATCTTTTCCCGTTCGGTTTTTTGCATTTAAAAAAAGCCATCGAGCATCCCGATGAGATGGATTTGGCATTAACAGGCGTTGTTCCTAAATATTTGCCGACCGGAATTGCAGCGTTGTTGGTGTTCGAATTGTTTTCAGCCAGCGGCGATTTGGGGATCAAATACTCCGAAACAACCGGAATGTTAGAAAATAACAGTGCCATCAATGAGTGGAAAACGTGGGAACACGTTCAACATAAACGGAAACGGTGCTATCGTAAAATGTTTTAATGTTTAGCGTTGAAATATCAAAAGTTATCATCAAAATCATCATGAATACTGCCGATAAAATAGAAATTGTCATTTGTTTGGGAAGCTCTTGTTTTTCAAGAGGCAATAAATCAATGGTGAAACAAATTGATGATTATATAAAAGCCCATCGATTAACGGAACGCGTTTTTTATCACGGAAGCCATTGTTTTGGAGCGTGCGAAAAGGGTCCGGTGATGCGAATAGGAAACAATTTCTACTATCAGGTAACTCCTGAAAATCTTCACAAAATTTTATACGATAATTTTGGCTATTAACCAATTACAACAATTATGGAATTGATCAACTTCAAACAAGATAATTGTAAACGATGTTACGCTTGCGTTCGGTCGTGTCCGGTGAAAGCCATCACATTGTTGCACAAAAACGGTTTTCCTCAGGTGTTGCACGACCGTTGTATCGGTTGTGGGGTTTGCCTCAATGAATGCCCGGCTAGCGCATTGTCGTTCAAAGATTCTACGGTTGCCGTGAAACAATTGTTGCAATCGGAGGCGAAAGTGGCAGCCATTGTCGATCCCAGCGTGAGTGGCGAGTTTCCCGATATTGCCGATTATCGCCGTTTTGTGAAAATGTTTCGCAGTTTGGGGTTCGATTATGTGAATGAAGTTTCGTTTGGAGCCGATTTGGTGGCACAAGCCTATAAAGATATTTTGGAAAATTTCAAAGGCGTTTATTACATTACCACCAAATGTCCGACAGTAGTTGCTTATGTCGAAAAATATTTTCCTGAACTGATTCCCAACTTGGTGCCTATTGTAGAACCGATGTTTGCTACAGCGCAAATTGTTCATCAACAATACGGAGATGATGTTAAAGTGGTTTACATTGCACCGTGTTTATCGGCAAAATATGAGATTTCTCGTTTTGAAGGGAATTCAAAAATTGATGAAGTTTTGACATTCATTGAATTACGTCAGCTGTTCAATGAGTTCCATATCAAAGAAGATTTTATGGAATTTAGCGAGTTTGACGATCCGTTGGGCTACAAGGGAGCACTTTTCCCGTTGCGACAAGGTTTGTTGACTGCTGCCGATTTGAAAAATGATATTTTGACCGGAAATATAGTCGTTTCGTCAGGTGCCGGAGATGTGAAAAAAGCATTGGAATCGTTTCAAACCGATTCAAAAGAGATTCATCGTCATTTTGATCTGTTTTTTTGCGATGGTTGTATTGTCGGTCCGTGCATGTCGAAAAACGGCGTGAAATTTTTGCGGCACACTTTAACCACCGATTACGTCAATAAACGATTGAAAGACTTCGATATGCAAAAATGGAATCAGCAAATCGAACGATCTAAATCGTTGGATTTATCCCGAACTTTTCAAGAAGATGATCAGCGTTTGGCAATGCCTTCCGATGAAAAGATTAAGGATGTTTTTAAAACGTTGAATATCAACATGGTGGATGATGTTTCAAAGATGGGATGTGGCGCATGTGGTTTTGATACTTGTTTGGAATTTGCCCAAGCAGTGGGGCAGGGGTTGATGTCGCCCGATTTGTGTATGCACTATACATTTGATAATCAAGAAAATTACATTGCCACGTTGAAAGAGACGAACACGAAGTTGGAAGAGACCGAGCGCGCTTTGAAACAATCGGAGCAAATAGCCCGCAAAGAGCAATCGGTAGCTACCGATGCCAAAGAGACTTTCAAGGTGATGATGCAGAAACTGCCTGTAGGAGTGGTGATTGTTGATGAAAATCTGAACGTGATCCATTGCAATCGGTCGTTTATCGATTTGTTAGGCGATGATGCCAAAATGATTGATGAGGTGATTCCCGGATTGCAAGGTGCCGATTTGAAAACGCTGGTGCCGTTTTCTTTCTACAACCTCTTCAGTTTCGTTTTAAAAAACAACGAAAACGTGACCAACAAAGATACGTGGGTGGAAGAACAACTATTAAACGTCTCCGTTTTTCCGATTCAGCAATTCAAAGTGGTGGGAGCCGTAATTCGTGATTTGCGTTCGCCGGAAGTGCGTAGAGAGCAAGTGATTAAGCGTGTTACAGAAGTGATTGACGAAAACTTGTCGATGGTGCAGAAAATCGGTTTTCTGTTGGGAGAAGGTGCTGCCACAACCGAAAAAATGCTGAATTCGATCATCGATACTTATAAAAATGATAATGAAGCTGTTGAATAATTTTTTTGTCAAAAAATCGTGCAATAAGTTATGAACATACCATATTGAAAAAAAAGTTAATTTATATAATATTTATTTTTTGAATGATTTTACATTTGCAGCATTAAAAATTTTTTAAAAGTGAAAAGATACATTATTTTAATCGCATTTTTTGGTTTATCCTTTGTTGCTTTACAAGCACAAGAGTTATGGAGTAACAATGAAAATTCTAATGAGAAAAACACCGCACACATGCAACGATCATCCGGCAGTATTAAAGATGACAGAGAGTTTAAAGTGCTTTTTTCAGAAACTTTTGAAAACGGAAAAGGATCGTTTTCGTGTTTTAACACCAAAGGACCGTTACTCTGGCATGATTCTCGTTGTAAATTCATGAAAATCAGTGGATTTATGGGCGGAACAAAATATGAAAACGAAGCATGGTTAATTTCTCCTAAGATGGATTTTTCCAGAATCACTGATCATATAGAATTATCTTTTCAGCATGCAGGCAAATTGTACGGTGCCAAAAACGGAGATTTAACACTTTGGATTTCAACAGATTGTCAAGATGAGCAATTTGGAACAGCTACATGGAAACAACACAAAATTCCGGTGTACATGAATAATGATATGTGGATTTTTGTCGCTTCCGGCAATATTGATTTAGACGATTATATCGGACAACCCAATGTTCGTTTTGCTTTTAAATACAACTCTACTAAAAATAATTGTGCCACATGGCAAATTAGGAATGTGAAGGTGATAGAAGTTTTTGATTAATAATACATTAATATATTTAATATGTTTCATTTTTCTTCGTTTTCAATGTCAGATATGGAGGTGGCACAACAAGTTCAATCCATTTTACAACAAGAAAAACCGTTGGCGAATCGTCGGGAAGCTATGCGAATGATTCTTTCTTTCATAGATTTAACGACACTTTCAGGAGATGATACCGATGCAGTTGTAACGGAGTTATGTCATAAAGCAATCAATTTCAAAGATGAAGAAAAAAACATTCCGTCAACGGCAGCCGTTTGTGTCTATCCGCCATTTGTGGCTTTATGTAAAAAATTGTTAAAAAATACTTCGATTCGCGTGGCATCAGTTGCCGGTGCTTTTCCTGCCGGACAATCGCCTATTGAAGTGAAACTGATGGAAGTGGCGTACGCCGTTGCCCAAGGAGCCGATGAAATTGATATGGTGATTTCGCGAGGCAAATTT
>JAQUSR010000147.1 GCA_028710155.1 Bacteroidales bacterium
AAACCAATTCAGTCATAACGATGTATGGTGCAACAACAGAATTTGAATGTAGTTGAATCCATTCGTTTCTTTTTCCATTAATTATTGAATCTAATGTATTATACTTTTCTTCAATAGCTTGCAGTTGAATGGTGTCGTCTTTAGGTGTTTGTTGATATTGACCATACAATTCTTGTTGTTGGTTTTGAAAGTCTACTAGTGAATTTTTGTAATCTTTAAATTCATCTTGAGTGGCAGAACCTGTGATCTCTACATTATCCAATGTGCCTGAAATAGAAACGGCTGCATCCGGACTGACAAAGATCGGATAGTTGAATCTAAATTCGCGAATAGTTAAATAAACTACTTGAGTCTGTTCAATTTGCCCTTTTAAAGTAAAGTTGCTGTTAGTAATAAAACATGAATCCATTTTATCAAAACCTTTTTCGCCGCGAATCATTAAGTAAACTAAAGTACTGTCTTCAACGTTTTCAAAGGTTCCATTAATGGTGAATTGATCTTTTGGCGCACAGGCTGCCAATAAACAAAGGAGAATAATTACTCCAAAAAATGATTTTTTCATAACAATGATGCTTGATTTTTTGATGGGGGCAAAGGTATTCGTGATTTTGAAAAATTCGATGTCATCACAAAAAAATATTTTACGTTTGATAAATGTTGAACATTATTGTCAGCAATAAATTTTAAAATTCAAATCTATTGACGGATAACTAGTCGCTTTTTTTGTGAGGCGATTATTCGTAATATTATGATAAATAAGTTGTTGCATTAATTTGTGGAATAATAAGCCTTTTAAAACGAACCAGCGACTTTTCATTGCAGCTGCTTCACAGATATCTCCAACAATCTTGAATGGAGAAGAGCACAACATCATTCAGAAAAAGGTGCGAGAGCCTCAACCGCCGGAAATAGTAAATCAACAAAAATGAATGTTTTTTGCGGCAATAATATTACCTTTGCCATGCAAAATTCAATAAATTATAAATGATTGCAAATCATAAATATACGTTTTTATTTTTATCGCTTTTGATGATTTTTTCAAAAATTTCTTCGCAAACGATTTCGTTAACCATACCTTGCACGGATACAATTCCAACGGTTTATCTGACTGATTACTGGGGCGATCGTTTTTTGGTATTAGATTCAGCACATCGCAACGAAGCCGGAAAATATGTTTTTAACGTTCCCGAAAAAGGCTATCCCTCAGGTTTATACAGCATCCGTTTTACCAAAGAGGCTCGTTTCGACTTGATTTTGAACCACGAAAAAAATATAGAAATAGAACTTTGTCCCGATCAGATGTTGGAAACCGTCAGCGTTAAAAATTCGATTGAAAATGAGGTTTATTACCAATTTATCAAAAAGAATATGCTGTTGGAACGTTCTGTTTCTGTGTTGGATGCCGCCATTTTACGCTATCCGAAAGAGGATTTGTTTTACGATACTTTGGTGCGAAAATATGTGGCGTTGCAAGAGACGCGTCATCGCGAGATTGATCAGATAGAAAAGTGGTATCCCAAAAGTTTTGTTACAAAAATTGTTCGAATGTATCGGACACCGATTTTGGATGCCGGTTTGAGCAGTCAACAGCAGATCAATATTTTACGAGAGAACTTCTTTTACGGATTGAGTTTTTCGGATGCCGATTTGTTACGCAGCAACGTTTATCCGAATAAAATTTTGGAGTTGTTGCAATTGTATGCCGATCCCAACTTTTCGCAAGCCGAATTTGAAGAGGCGATGAAGACGGCATCGGGACGTTTGCTGTCGGTGAGCTCTGAAAATCAAGAGGTTTTTTCCTTTGTTCGCGATTATCTGATTGCCGGTTTTGAATCGTATCAGTTGCATGATGTATTGGATTTCATCGAAGAAAATTATCTTCAACCTTCATGTGATGATGGCAACAAAAACCGTCTTTCGGAACGTATGGCTGCTTTTGATGCGTTGAAAATCGGGATGAAAGCACCTGTTTTTGCCGTTCGTAATCAAGATGGCGACATCAAAGAGTTGTCAGAAATTGAAACACCAACTACGATCATTTTGTTTTACGCATCGACTTGCAGTCACTGCTTTGAGGTGGTCGGTCGCTTGTGGGATCAATACAAATCTCAGAAAAACAAACAGTTTGAAGTGATTGCCATTTCGTTAGACCAAAATGAAAGAGCGTGGGAAGATTATATGGATCTCCATCGTTTTACGTGGATTAATACCTTTTCGCCACAAGGTTTTGACGGGTCGGTAACAAATGCCTATCATGTTTATACCACGCCGATGATGTTTGTGTTGGATCAACAAAAAAATATCGTCGCTAAACCGATGAATTGGAAAGAGTTAAAAACAGTATTAAAAGACTTGAAATGATTAGTGATCAATAATTTATAATAATAAAGTCCATGAAAAAAATGTTTCTCATTGCAGGAATCGTGTTGTTGAGCATGATTTCCGAACTTTCGGCACAAAAATATGCCGTTCATTTTACCGATAAAAGCAATTCGCCTTACAGCATCGATGAACCGTTAGAATTTTTGTCGCAAAGGGCTTTGGATCGCAGAGCCAAGTTCAATATTGCCGTAACCGAAGAAGATTTTCCTGTTAACCCCGAATATTTGAACGAAATTCAAGGTTTAGGAGCGCAGTTGCTTTTTAGCAGTCGTTGGTTGAATTGTGCATTGGTGATAGCTAATGATAATGTCATTAATGCCATAGAACAGCTTCCTTTTGTTGAAAAGACGGTGTATGTGGCTCCCGAAACGGTGGTTGCCAAAGCGACTGAAAATAGCAGTGTTTCTTTAAATAAACCGCATGAACCTCAATTGGAAACTGCACGTTCAATCGTTGCCGCCGAATCAACTGACTACGGATATGCCACTACGCAAATTCAACAGCTGAACGGCATTGCTTTGCACGATTTGGGTTTCAAAGGAGAGGGAATTTTGATTGCCATTTTGGATGCCGGTTTTGAAGGTGTCGATGAAATGGATGTTTTTGAACCGCTGTTCAGCTCCAACCGCGTGTTGATGGCCAAAGATTTTGTAGTGCCCAACGGCGATGTATATGCTGAACGAACCAGCACACACGGAACAGCCGTTTTGTCGTGCATCGGATCCTATATTCCCGGATTGATGGTCGGAACAGCACCCGAAGCCTCGTTTTGTCTTTTCAGAACAGAACAAGATCCCGGAGAAAATCTTATCGAATGTTATAATTGGGTAATTGGTGCCGAAGCTGCCGATAGTATTGGAGCCGATATCATCAACTCCTCGTTGGGTTACAACACATTTGACGATCCATCAATGGATTATACGTATGACCAAATGGATGGCATGACAGCTATTTCTTCCATCGGAGCCACGAAGTTGATTCAACGCGGTGTGCCGTGTGTCATCAGTGCGGGCAATTCCAACGGATCGAGCTGGCCTTGGGTGGGAACGCCTTCCGATGTTCCTGAAGCCCTTACTATTGGTGCTGTTGACGAAGATGGCAATATTGCATCGTTTAGCTCCATCGGACCCAACGGAGCCGGTTTTCAAAAACCCGATGTGGTGGCGATGGGCGTAAGTGCAGCGATTGCTTTTCCCGATAATAACATTTATGCGGGCAGCGGAACGTCGTTTTCTTCACCTATTTTATGCGGAATGACGGCTTGTTTGATGCAAGCGTTTCCCGAAAAGACTTCGGCTGAAATCAAAGAAAAAATCAATAGTTCTGCAACGCAATGGAATCAACCGGACATTTATTACGGTTACGGCATCCCCGATTTTCTTGCTGCTTATCAATCGTTAGTATGCATCGAAGAGTGCAAAGTTATCGCTTCGTGCAATGTGTTTCCGAATCCCACCACAGAAGAATGCCGCATTACCGCATCCGAAAAAATTGCTTCGATAACGGTTTTCGATATGCTGGGAAAACAAATATTGACACAAAATGTTGATAATACGGAAACTGCATTATATTGCAAACATTTTTCCGACGGAATCTATCTGTTGAAAATTACTTTAAACAACGGTAAAACGGAATTTGCCAAAATCGTTAAACAATAATGTCCGAAATTTCAAAAATATTGCAGAAAGAAACGTTGTTGCACAATGATTTAGTGCAACTTCTTTCAACAAAAGGTGAAGATATGAACACCTTGTTTCTTCATGCACAAAAAGTTAAAGAACAGTTTGTCGGAAATAAAGTCTATTTTCGCGGTTTGATTGAGCTTTCAAATCGTTGCAAAAAAAATTGCTATTATTGCGGTATTCGTTCCGGAAATCCCAATATTCATCGCTATTTTGTTGATGAACAAGAGGTGTTGAATGCTGTTCAATATGCCCACGAAAAGGGTTTCGGATCTATCGTGTTGCAGTCGGGCGAACGCAACGACAAAGATTTCGCGGAGACCATTGAACGGTTATTGAAAAAAATTATGCAGCTGACCAACAACGAGATAGGAATCACATTGTCGTTAGGCGAGCAAGACGAAGAGACGTATGCTCGTTGGCGTGCTGCCGGTGCCAAACGTTATTTGTTACGTATAGAAGCCTCTAATCGCGACCTTTACGCCAAACTGCATCCGCAAGACCACAACTACGACCATCGACTCAACTGCTTGCAATTGTTGCGAAAAACGGATTATCAAGTGGGAACAGGTGTGATGATCGGGCTGCCTTTTCAAACGTTGGACGATTTAGCCGAAGATTTGTTGTTTTTCAAGACGTTAGATATTGATATGTGTGGCATGGGACCTTATATCGAACATGAAGAGACACCGTTGTATCAATATCGCGATCAATTGCTGCCCAAAGAGGAACGTTTTTTGCTGTCGTTGAAGATGGTGGCGTTGTTGCGAATTTTGATGAAAAACGTCAATATTGCAGCCACAACAGCTATGCAAACCCTTGATCCGCAAGGACGTGAAAAGGCATTGCGTGTCGGTTCCAACGTGATTATGCCCAATTTGACTCCTCTGAAATATCGAGACGACTATTTGTTGTACGAAGATAAGCCGGCTCAAAGCGAAACCGCCGATGAGACCGTTCAATTGTTGGAAGAACATATCAAAGCTGCCGGCTGCCAAGTAGCATACTTTGAACATGGCGATTCGCAACACTATCAATTAAGAAAATAATGTAGAAAAAAGCGTGCCATGACCATTCAAGAAAACCTTGATATAAGACCCTATAACACCTTTGCTATCAATG
>JAQUSR010000148.1 GCA_028710155.1 Bacteroidales bacterium
ACTATCGCCCCGGGAAAGATGATTTAAACAAACCCATCAAAGATTTTATGACTCCGTTTTCAAAATTGATTACCGGAAAATTCGGCATCAGCTTAGACGAAGCCAACGTCATTATTTGGGAAAACAAAATCAACGCTTTGCCTATTATCGATCAAGAACAACATTTAAAATATTTTGTTTTTCGCAAAGACTACGACAGCCATAAAAACAATCCTAACGAGTTGCTAGATATTCATAAACGATTGTTGGTGGGTGCCGGAATAAACACACGCGATTATGCCGATCGTATTCCGAAATTGGTAGACGCCGGTGTTGATATTCTGTGCATCGACTCGTCAGACGGCTTTTCGGAATGGCAAAAAGAGACCATTGCCTTTGTTCGCAAATATTATGGAACAGCCGTAAAAATTGGAGCCGGAAATGTGGTCGATCGCGATGGATTCAACTATCTTGCCGATGCCGGTGCCGATTTTGTAAAAGTAGGTATCGGAGGCGGATCCATTTGTATCACACGTGAACAAAAAGGTATCGGACGCGGTCAAGCCACTGCATTAATAGAAGTGGCAAAAGCTCGAGATGAATATTTTGAAAAATATGGTGTTTATGTTCCCATCTGCTCTGATGGCGGTATCGTTCAAGATTATCACATGGTATTGGCATTAGCCATGGGTGCAGATTTTTTAATGATGGGTCGCTATTTTGCCCGTTTTGATGAAAGTCCTACTAAAAAACTACTCATTAGCGGCAATTATGTCAAAGAATATTGGGGTGAAGGCTCTAACCGCGCTCGCAATTGGCAACGCTACGATATGGGCGGAACATCGGGAATGAAATTTGAAGAGGGCGTTGATAGTTATGTGCCTTACGCCGGAAAATTGAAAGACAACTTAGACGTTTCGTTAGGAAAAATCAAATCAACCATGTGCAGCTGCGGTGCAACCAGCATCCCGGAATTGAAACAAATGGCAAAAATCACTTTGGTTTCTTCTACCAGTATCATTGAAGGCGGCGCGCATGATGTCATTTTAAAAGAAACAAAACGAGATAATTAAAACAACATTTTTTGTTTTTTTTCATCCTCGTTTTTTTAAACGAGGATGATTTTTTTATCCTTAAAAATCATAGGCTTCGTCATTTTTCCGATGATCACCTTTTAATTTTCAATTTTATGGATTATGCGTAGAAAAACGTACCTTTGCACTCATAAAAAATATTTTATAACTTGTTGATTACGTATATTTAATAAAATTTTTTACACGATTTTTTGAAACTTTTTCAGCATCATGTCCGGTCGAAAACATACAGCGAATAATCCAGTCGAATTGGGTACCGAAAGCATCGGGAAACTCCTTTGGAGCTACTCGCTACCGGCAATTATTGCCACGACCGCCAGTTCATTGTACAACATCATCGATCGAATTTTCATCGGACAAGGTGTCGGTGCTTTAGCCATTTCGGGATTAGCCATCACTTTTCCGATTATGAATTTGGCAACAGCTTTCGGAACATTGGTCGGAGCCGGTGCTTCTGCCATCGTTTCCATTCGATTGGGCGAAAAAAGACGTATTGAAGCCATTCGCACCTTAGGCAACGCTTTCGTTTTGAATATTATCATTGGCATTGCTTTAGCTGTTTTGCTATTGGCTTTCTTAGACCCGATTTTATTGTTGTTTGGTGCCAGCAACGACACTTTGCCTTATGCCCGCGACTTCATGCAAATTATTTTGTTGGGCAACGTTGTAACACACCTGTTTTTCGGTTTAAACAGCATTTTGCGTGCCTCCGGATATCCTACAAAAGCCATGATTTCCATTTTATTAACCGTTGGAATCAATATCATTGTGGCACCTTTGTTTATTTTCGTTTTCAAATGGGGCATTCAAGGAGCCGCCATCGCAACGGTCATCTCTCAAACTTGCGGACTGATTTGGGTTTTAGCCCATTTTTTCAATAAAAAATCACACATTCATTTTCAACCTGCCGGATTTCATCTTCGGGGATGCATCATCCGCGACATTTTCTCAATAGGTATGTCGCCTTTTTTGATTCACTCTTGTATGTGCCTGATTACCATCCTCATTAATTTACGTTTGCAACAATATGGCGGCGATTATGCTGTGGGAGCCTACGGCATCGTCAACAGTGTAACGACATTTATCATTATGGTGGTTTTAGGACTGACACAAGGCATGCAACCCATTGCCGGCTATAACTACGGAGCCAATTTGATGCCTCGAGTGATGAAAGTTTTCAAACTTTCGGTGATCGCCGGAACGATAATCACTACTACCGGTTTTTTGATTTTAATGATTTTTCCACAAAGCATTTCGTTGGCATTCACCAACCACGAAGAGTTGGTGCGCATTTCGGTTCAAGGAATGCGGTTATATGTCATTTTTATGCCGTTGGGTGGTTTTCAAATTGTAACATCCAACTTTTATCAAGCCATCGGGCGCGCCAAAACTGCCATTTTCCTTTCTCTTTCACGACAAGTTATCTTTTTGATTCCTTTTATTTTACTACTTCCAACCTATTTCGGTTTGTCGGGCGTTTGGTATGCCATTCCTTCGGCCGATTTACTATCAGCATTGGTAACTGCCGGTGTACTACTCTATTCCTATAAAAAAGTGATGCAACGAAAGATTTAACATCCTGATTTTCTGCCAATACTTTCATCAAAAAACTTCTATTGATTGAACATGAAATCATCCATTACTAATAGCTCCATTTGGAATATTGCCTATCCGATTATTTTCGGCAATTTAGCACAAACCATCATTACCTTTACTGATACTGCCTTTTTGGGACATCTCGGCAGAGTGGAATTGGGCGCTTCGATGATGGCGGGATTGTATTATTTCGTTTTTTCTACGTTGGCATGGGGATTTTCAATGGGTGTTCAAATTATCATTGCACGCCGTTTAGGTGAAGGTAAATTGCAACGAATAGGCGTGGTTTTTGAACACGGTTTGTTCTTTGTTTTGTTGCTTTCCATACTGATGTTCAGCTTATTGCATTTCTTTACTGCCGATTTACTGAACTACCTTATCGATTCGCCCAACATCTATCAAGCCGCCATGCAATATATGGATTATCGACACTACGGCATCATTTTCGTCTGTTTCAATTTTCTATTTCGCTCTTTGTATGTAGGACTTTCTTATACCAAATGTATCACCTATTCCACCATTTTAATGGCATCGGTTAATATCTTTTTGGATTGGTGTTTAATTTTTGGCAACTGCGGTTTTCCCGAAATAGGTGTCAGCGGAGCTGCCCTTGCCTCTGTTTGTGCCGAGATTTCAGCTTTGATTTTTTTCATCATTTATACGTTCAAAAAACTGCCGCTCCACGTTTATGCCTTGTTTCAATTTCACAAATTGGAAGGATGGCTGATGAAAACCATTTTGAAACTCGCTTTCCCCTCCATGTTGCAACGATTGATTTCATTCGGTTCATGGTTTTTGTTTTTTGCATTAATCGAAAAAATGGGCGAACTGCCAATTGCCGTTTCGGGTATCGTTCGAAGCATTTATATGCTGATAATGATTCCTGTATTTGCCTTTAGCGCCACCGGAAATACCATCGTCAGCCGCATGATTGGTGCCAAAAAACAAAATGAAGTAATGCCGACTTTGATGAAAGTAATTATCAACTGCCTGATAGGCGTTGTGCCGATGGCGGTGATTACAATATGTATTCCCGATGTCGTAGCTCAAATTTACACCGATGATATAGCTTTGGCAACAGCCTCAGTACCTGTTTTGTACATTGTTTGCGGATCCGCCATTTTTTCAAGTTTCAGTTTTGTCTATTTTGAAGCAGTTTCCGGCACCGGCAATACAATGCCCGCCCTTTTAATAGAATCCGGTGTACTGATTCTTTACATAGTATTTATTTATTGCATGACAACCATTTTTAAAGTAGATATTCAATGGGTTTGGACATCCGAATTTGTTTATGCTTTTTTAATTGGATCATTTTCGTTCCTCTATTTAAAACATTCAAAATGGCAACAAAAGAAGATTTGATACCTTACCGATTTTTCTATATTTTTGCATCCTTCAAATAAATAAAATAAAATAATATAATTCGTTGTTAACTACTAAATTAAAATAGCAAAAGCCTTCCATGTTTCAAATTATTGCTTTCATAAAACGCTATCGTTTGATTGTTGTTTTTTTATTGTTGGAAATTTTCAGTTTCACGCTGATCGTATCCAGCAATCAATATGCAGCAGGATGGTATTTTAATTTTAGTAGTCGTTGGAGTGGTGCCATCGGATCCATTTCCAACAGTATCACCGATTATTTGAATCTCAAAACAGTCAATGCCTGTCTTTCTGCTCAAAATGCCCGTTTAATGGAGCAATCTAACGCTGCTTCTTTTAGCAACGATTCTGTTGCCAGCTCCTTTGACCAACAACAATTTCATTATATTCCCGCAAAAGTGGTCAGCAACAGCATTAATAAACGCAATAATTATCTGTTAATCAACAAAGGTTCACAAGCCAATATTCGAAAAAATATGGGCGTTATCGGGCCCGATGGTGTTGTAGGTATCGTTATTGGCGTTTCCGATCATTTTTCGGTAGTCATGTCGTTGCTCCACAAATCCAGTAATATCAGTGGAAAAATTTTACCCGATAACATTATCGGAAGCGTTACTTGGGATGGTTCTGATTTTCGAAAAGCTTCGTTAAGCAATATTCCTGAACATTATAAAATTCATTCCGGCGAAGAGGTCGTTACCAGCGGCTATTCGCTCCTTTTTCCCGAAGGCATCAATATTGGAATCATTCATGGATTTAAATTGTCGGACGATGCTCACCTTTATCAAATCCAATTAGATCTTTCTACCGATTTTCAATCGTTAAAATGGGTTTATATTGTTGATAATAAGTTGCTTGAAGAACAAGAAACCCTTTTAGAAACCTCCATGATCGATGAATAACATTTTTCAATCGAACACCATGTTGAAAAAATTTTTCTGTACATTATTGTTGTGTAGTTTCTTGGGCTGCCTGACAGCTCAGAACGGTTCCGAAAAATGGTTAGAAAATCTTGTATTACCTTCATCTTGCAAAGATTCTGTTATTTTAGAGCATTCCGGTTTTATCATTTGCTATAGTGCTCACCACCAACAAGCCTATTGGGTAGGAAGTCGATTAAC
>JAQUSR010000149.1 GCA_028710155.1 Bacteroidales bacterium
AGATTTTGAAGTAGAAGATATGGGTAAAAAAATCTATAAACCGCAAAAATTGCACGAATTCAGTATGTATTTGAACGGAAAATGGTATCGTTTGAATGCCAAAAAAGGTACTTTCAACGATAGCGATCCCATTGGCGTGTTAGATGTAACTATTTTGAGCAATTTGGTGTTGGATCAATTATTGGATATTAAAGATCTTCGTACCAGCAAACGCATTGATTTTGTAGGCGGTATTCGCGGTTTGTTTGAATTGCAACGCAGAGTTGATAACGGCGAAATGGAAGTGGCTTTTGCTTTATATCCGGTATCCATGAAACAATTGATCAATATTGCCGATACCGGTAATATTATGCCTCCTAAAACAACATGGTTTGAACCTAAACTTCGTAGCGGTTTGGTGATTCATGATTTAAATGATTAATCATATTTATGTATAGGTAAGAGGGAGTGCGTTTTTAACAAACTCCCTCTTTTAGTATTATTTGACGAATACCAACAATTTATTAATACGATGGAATATATAGAAATTATCTTTTCATTTTCTGAAAACTATCCTGGCAATGATGTTCTACCAGCTTTATTAACAGAAATCGGATTTGAAAGTTTTATCGATAACGGCTTAACCAACATGAGCGGTTACATTCCGACATCTCTTTTTTCAGAAACCTCTTTGAAAGAATTATTATCTGAATTGCCGGAAAAAATTGATTATCAAATTGTAAAAATCCCCGATCAAGATTGGAACGAAGTGTGGGAAAAGAACTTTACTTCCATTATGATTGCTGATAACTGTATTGTTCGCGCTCCTTTGTATCCAGCAGAAAATGTGCAATTTGATTTGGTGATTAATCCGAAAATGTCGTTTGGTACAGCTCATCACGAAACTACGTTTCAAATATTGCAATTGCTTTTGCAAGAAGATGTCAAAGATAAAACGGTTTTGGATATGGGTTGTGGAACCGCTGTTTTATCAATTTTGGCCGAAAAAATGGGTGCGAAAAAAGTCGTGGCTATCGACAATGATGAATGGGCTTATCGCAACGCTTTGGAAAACATCGCTTTAAATAATTTAAAAAATACTACTGTATATTTGGGCGATGCAGAAATGCTGGGAAAAGAAAATTTCGATGTAATTTTAGCCAACATCACTCGCAATATTTTGTTGCGCGATATGGAACGCTATTGCCGTGTGCTGAATAAAGGCAGCTTGCTTTTTCTGAGCGGTTTCTTTGTGGAAGACAACGATTTGTTAATTGCAGAAACAGCCAAATACGGTGTTGTTTTTGAAAAAGCAGTTGAAAAAAATGGTTGGACCGCTATGAAATTACAAAAAGGATAAAACTAATCACGAACAATTATTTTTTTCCCGATACGAAGTGTAGTAGTGCGTGTCATTTTATTCCATTTACATAATTTATCGATAGAAGTTCCATATTTTCGAGCAATACTACTCAATGTATCTCCCGATTTTATGGTGTAATAAGTCCGTTGCGATGCTGCAGAAGACTGTTTATCGGTTTGTCCGTAATGCGAATAAATGCTTAGATAGTGCTTTTTCAAAGTAAACAGCGTGTCGCGTAATGTTCCGCTTTCAAAATTAACGATGCGTTCGGGGTCGAAATATTTTCCTTGATAACGTGTTTCGAAATGTAAATGCGGTCCGGAACAACGACCGGTACAACCACCTAAACCAATCAACTCACCTGCTTTCACCAATTCATTTTCTTGAACAAATATTTTGGAAAGATGCGCATAATAAGTTTCTAATCCATTGGCATGACGTATGATAATCATATTGCCATAACCGCCGGTTTGACGAGATGACATAACTATGCGAACTTTTCCATCAAAAACGGCAAAGATAGAATCTCCATAATTCAATGGAAGGTCAACACCATGATGTTGACGCGAGCCTCGAGTTCCAAATCGCGAATATACTTTCCGACCATTAGTCGGTGGCGAAAAAGCGTGCAAAGAATCTACCAAAAGCAAATCGATTTCTTGCGGTATATCTTTCAATTCGACTGATGAAAAAGCATGAATATCATCATTTAACCATAGCGAATCGATAATACTATCGTTGATAATTGGACGACCTAAATCGAAATAAGCCCATGTTTGATCATCAAAAATGATAACTTTGGTAAATTTATCATCAGTATCAAGCGTGTCTAAAGGGTTTTTAATAAATTCAAATAATTCTTTATCAATGTTTTCATTATTTTCATTTTGTCCAAAAGCAGTATATCCGATTGTAAAGAAGACTAAGTATACAAAGAAGCGTATTTTCATTAGATTTTATGAATTTTTAATAAACATAATCCAATAAACTTAAAAAAAGAGAGATTATTGTTGTATAAGCCAAAACCATTGTATTTTAATGAGAGAATATTGATCTGAATGGTTTTTTTCTTTACATTTGCCAACGTAAATATTAGGTTGATTGATGTTTTCAATATATTGATATTCATTATATTATATTTAATTAGAATGATATGGCAACCACATTGAAATACAAACTTGTTGAGGCTGAAGATCGCATGGTAAATGGAATGAATCCGCAAGATGTTTTTGATATTGTTGCTGCCGATTATTCAACAGAAGATGTAGATGGTCGATATGCGTGTAATCGAATAGCGCAAAAAATTCGTTTTACACCCTCATTGTCCACTCGAAAAAAATTGAATACACTAAGGTTTTGTTTGATTGTCTTGCTCTTTATTGCTGCTATTGCTGTTTTTTTAAACAAACAAAGTCGTTTTGAGGTGTTTGCTTTTTTTACTTTTAATTCGTTTCCTTCGTTGATCTTTTTTATATTCAACAATATTTATGTTTGGATCTATTTGTTTTGTGCTTTTTCCATGTTTCGTTGGCGATTGAATTTTGTATGGGCAACCATCTATTTTGCATTGCTCGATTTTATTCGCATAGCAGTGCTATTTCCGGAACATTTACAAATAGCTCCTATGATAGCAGTTTTGCGATTAACAATAGTTTTTATCACGCTGTTATTGAGCATTTTTATGATAATTAAAGCGCAAAATAGATACAAAGTTGACCCCAAAGATCATTCCTATCATTTTTTCAATTAACATTCAATAAAACGTTGTTCGTGAATCATCAAGAGTTACATAAAGCCAGATTGTCACATCGTTTCAAACGTGGAATTTTGGGGGTGTTGTACGGCATTTTTGTGTTGGTGCTTTTGATCAATTCTTTGTTGCAAACGTCAATGATACAAAATTTTTTGGCACACAAAGCCTCTGAATTATTGTCCAAAGAATTGGGTGTTGAAGTTAATATCGAAAAAATTCATCTTTCATTGATGATGGATATAACCATGCAAGGGGTTACCATGAAAGATTTTCACCACAACGAAATGGTGAAGGCTGACTATTTGTATGTTGCTATTGAGGGAATTGATATCCGAAAATTAAAATTTTCATTAACACAATTGAGATTAGAAAATTCCGGTTTCGTGTTACGAAAATATGAAAATGAGGAACATTATAATATTTCAATGGTGTTTCCTTCCGATACTACAGACACAACCGCTTTTATCTTTCCGGCGTATATCACATGCGGCCATGCACAATTAAAGAATTGTTTCTTTCAATTAATCAATGATCAAAAAAATATCAAAGAAGATGGGTTCGATTACAATCATATTGATTTGAAAATTGAAACCTTGAAAGCTGATAAAATTTTGATTTCAGACGATGAATATAGCTTTAAAGTCAAGCAATTACAAGTTCGTGATACTTCCGGTTTTTGCGTTGAAGAGATGACTACATGGATGAAATTTTTGCCCGATGGATGGTATATGGATCAATTTCAATTAAAAACACCGTCGAGCCATTTGGATATGGATTTGAAATTGGCATATAGTACGTTTGATAATATTGGAGAGTTTATTGATAGTGTGCGGATTATATCAGAAATACGTCCTTCTGTTTTGGATGTTCAAGATATTGCCTATTTTACCGAATCGTTGAAAAAATATTCTGTAACGGCTGGTTTGGCAGGAAAGGTGGATGGTTGGGTGAATGATTTGCAAATAGAAGAATTAAAAATCAATGTAGCGGAAAATACAGCCATTGATGTTTCTGCCTACTTGCGGGGTATCATGAATCCAGAATCAGCTTTTATGAATATCAAGTTAGATCATTTGGCAACAACCTTGACGGATTTACAATCGATGGAGTCGATTTTTGGTGCCATAAATATTCCGAAAGGCGTCATGGATGAAATGGAATTATCGGGTTCTTTTAAAGGAACGTTGAATGATTTTGATGCCACAGCAATAGGCAAAGCCACTTGTGGAGCGGTAAATACGCACGTAAAAATGTGGAAAGATCCATATTTTGATGATTATCAATACTATGGTTTTTTTGTAGCATCTGATCTACACACAACATCCGAAATGGGATGGGAGGACGAATATAAAGTTCAAGAAGTCTTTTTAAATTTTGAAGGATTTGGCACTTCTCTTGAAAATGTTAAAATGGAACTTAACGGAGAGATCGATAGAATTAATGCTTTCGGGTATGAATATGATACATTGTTAGTGAAGGGAGTGCTATCTAAAAAAATGTTTCAGGGAAATATTGATTTGAATGATAAAAATATCGGATTGAATTTCTCCGGAATGGTAACATTGGATACCGAATCACCTGTTTTCGATTTTTCTGCTTCTATCAAAAATGGCTATTTAGCCCGATTGGGATTATTGCCGAGTCGTGCCGATGATGCGCATCTATCATTGGATATGTCGATGAAATTGAAAGGAGAAGATTTAGACCATTTATTGGGATTAGTGGAATTGAATGATGTTGTATGGGTAGAAAACGATTCGGTGTATAATTTCAACGATTTAAAAATCGGCACGTATGAGCAAATGTCGGGAAATAGAAAAATTGTTTTGCGTTCACCAATGATGGATGCCAATGTGGAAGGCGATTTCCTATTAACGGAATTAGATCAGGTGATGGATTATTTTTCTTCTATTTACATTCCTTCGTATGAAAGTTTGATGCAGGAAGACACTATTACTGATATTTATGATGGTTACGATTTAGAATGGGATCTTTCGTTGAAAGACATTACTCCTTTGACAAGATTATTGATTCCTGAATTGAAAATTCCTTATGG
>JAQUSR010000150.1 GCA_028710155.1 Bacteroidales bacterium
TTTATCACGAAAGCTGATACACAATTTGTTATAAATTTCTGAATCAGTCATTTTATCCGAACATTTGTCGCACTCTATCCAACGCAACAAACAGTTGATCAATCTCTTCTTTGGTGTTATAGAAGGAAAACGAAGCCCGAACCGTTCCGGGAATTTCATAAAAATCCATAATCGGTTGTGCGCAATGATGACCGGTTCGAACTGCCACGCCAAGGTGATCTAAAATTGTTCCTGTGTCATAAGGATGAATGTCATTCATTAAGAACGAAATGACACCTGCATGATGGGCTGCCGTTCCGATCAATCGCACATCGTTGCGTTGTTGGAATTTTTGAAACGCATATTGAAACAAGTCGGTTTCTTGTTTTTCAATATTTTCAAAACCAATATCTTCCAAATAGTCAATGGCGGAATGTAACCCCAAAACGCCTTCCACATTGGGCGTTCCGGCTTCAAATTTAAACGGCAGCTCGTTGTATGTCGTTTTAGCAAAGGTAACGTGTTTTACCATTTCGCCGCCACCTTGATAAGGAGGCAACTCGTTAAGCAACGCCTCTTTTCCATACACCACACCGATACCCATTGGAGCATACATTTTGTGTCCCGAAAAACAGAAAAAATCGCAATCTAAATCTTGAACATTGGTTCGAGCATGCGGCACCGATTGGGCACCATCCACCAAAACGGGAATATGATGTTCGTGAGCAATTTGAATAATTTTTTTCAGCGGATTGACAGTTCCCAAAGCATTGGAGATGGCAGTAACGGCAACGATGCGGGTTTTGTCGGTCAGCAGGTGGGGAAGTTGATCCAACAACAATTCGCCATTTTGATTCATCGGGATAACTTTGATGGTGGCATGTTTGATTTCGCAAGCCAATTGCCAAGGAACGATGTTGGAATGGTGTTCCATCGCCGAAATAAGCACTTCATCGCCTTCATTTACAAAACGTTGAACAAAAGAATGAGCAATCAGATTGATGCTTTCTGTGGTTCCGCGTGTAAACAAAATTTCGTGTTTATGTTGGGCATTGATAAATTTTCTCACCCGTTCACGTCCGTTTTCGTAGGCTTCTGTGGCTTCGTTGGCTAAAAAATGGGCACCGCGATGAATGTTAGTGTTTTCTTGCGTATAGTATTGTTGTAAGCGATTGATGACAACCTGTGGTTTTTGAGTAGTGGCTGCATTATCGAGATATATCAATTTTTTTCCGTAAACAGTGCGTTGTAACAACGGAAAGTCGGATCTGATTTTTTGAATGTCAAACATATTATTAGATTTTTTCGGTTATGAAGGAGATTAATTGATAGATGAATAATTAAATAAGTAGATTAATAATGTTCGACTAAAAGATTCTTTCTACAACTTAATTTCAAATTCGTATTTTTTATCTTGATGCGAGCAATTGAGGACGCAGTTGGCGCAAATCATCAACTCGCCGCTCAGACGCCGTTTGATCATATCACTATAACGCTCACGCAAAGGTTCGATGCCGATTTTTTCGACTACCTCGGCTGCAAAGGCGTACATCAACAACATACGCGCATTTTCGATACTGATACCACGCGAACGCAAGTAAAACATAGATTCATTATCTAATTGACCAACAGAGGCTCCGTGACCGCATTTAACATCGTCTGCATAGATTTCCAAAAAAGGTTTTGCCTCTACTTTGGCTTTATCAGTCAGCAAAATATTGCGACAATTTTGCATGGCTTCCGTTTTTTGAGCTCCTTTATCAACCAAAACATGTCCGTTGAAAACAGCTCCGGCATAATCGTCCAAAATACCTTTAAAGCGTTGATTAGAAATACAATTTGTTGCTTCGTGACGTAAAAACACTTGATTATCGATATGTTGCGATTTATCCATCAGATATAAACCCGACAAATCGGCTTTAGCAAAACTGCCTTTAAGATAGGTGAAAATATCGTTTCTCAAAATGCCGCCATTAAGCGATACTTGATTGAATGTCAAATTACTATAAGCCTGTTGATCGAAGAAAATTCGGTTGATGAGGGTGGTATCGTTGTTGATATTTTGAAGTTTAAAATAGGTGATATCAGAATTGTCATCCGAAAAAACTTCTGTATGGACATTGCTCAGCGTTTTTTGGTGATTGACCGAATCATCGCAATGAATCAGTGTCAGTTGGCTGTTTTTTCCGGCAATAATTAAGTTGCGAATATTCACAAACGAATTGTTAGACGGATTGTAAATATTCACCAATTGTATGGGTTTCTCTAACTTAACATTTTCGGGGAGATAGACAAAAAGGCCGTCGCTCCAAAAAGCACTGTTGAGGTGCGAAAAACCATCCAAAGCATGAATGTCGTTTTGAAAATAGGGTAAAACCAATTCCGGATACTCTTGTGAAGCAGTTAATAAACTACCGAAAATCAATCCGTTACTTAGGTTTGTAAGTTTTTTTTCCGCAACAAATCCGTTGATCAATTGAATTTCGTAAGCATCCAATCCGTCAATGATACAACGAAAGTTGCTTGCTATGTCAATATCTGTTTTAGGCTGAAAATCAATTTGATATAATTCGTTGACAATGCTGTCCAGATTAGTGCTGCGCCAGTTTTCGAGCGATTGATTGGGAATGCCGGTTTTTGCAAACTGGTTGATGGCTTTTTGACGTTGTTCTGCCAAAATCGGCAAATCGTTTTGATGTTGTTCAAACAGCCGAATCAACTCATTTTCGCGGTCTGAATAGTCTTGAATCTTTTTAATTCTCATGGTTTTACGATTTTATTCGGTTAAACCAAGTTCGTTTTTTATCCAAGCGTAGCCCTTTTCTTCCAATTCGAGCGCTAACTCTTTGCTACCCGATTTAACAATTTTTCCGCCATACAAAATATGCACGAAATCGGGAACGATATAATCTAAAAGTCGTTGATAGTGTGTGATGACAACTGTTGCATTTTGAGGTGTACGTAATTTATTGACACCGTTGGCTACTACGCGAAGCGCATCAATATCCAATCCGCTGTCGGTTTCGTCCAAAATGGCTAATTCAGGTTCCAACATTGCCATTTGAAAAATCTCGTTACGTTTTTTTTCTCCACCGCTAAAGCCTTCGTTTACAGAGCGATTAGCAAGGTTTGTTGTCATTTCAACTACTTCTTGTTTTTGTTTCATCAGTCGCATAAACTCACCGGCAGACATTGGTTCCAAACCATGATATTTACGATGTTCGTTTACTGCCGAGCGCATAAAGTTTGTAATACTGACGCCCGGAATTTCTACCGGATATTGAAAACCCAAGAAGATCCCTTCGCGTGAGCGTTGTTCGGGCGGCATTTCCAAAAGATTTTTACCTTTATAAATCACTTCTCCGCCTAAAATGTCGTATCCTTCGCGACCGGCGATGATATTAGCCAAGGTGCTTTTTCCGGTACCATTTGGGCCCATAATGGCGTGAACTTCACCGGCTTTCACTTCCAAATTAACATCTTTTAAAATTTCACGTCCGTTGATGGCAACGTGCAGGTGTTTGATTTGTAACATATTATTGAGTTGTTATATTTCTTATTAATAGCTGATTTTTAGAGTTGCAAAGGTAGTTTTTTCGATCAAAAAATGTTCCATTTAATGAATGTTTCTGAGATTATATTTTAAAATTTTATCGAAAATGGTTTGTTGAAATGGAGAGTAGAATAATGATATATGATAGAATAACAGGATATTACATAAATTAGAAACAAAGTAATCCATTTTTTGAAATAATAATATTGTAGAAAAGTTTAACTATATTATCTTTGCAAAAAAATATTCTATGATTCAGCCAAAAGTTTACACCATTAAAAATCAATCGATTGAAGTTTCTATTTCTGATTTTGGATTAATTATCCAAAAAATGTTGGTAAAAGATGTCCAAGGACAATTCACAGATGTTGTTTTAGGTTTTCATTGTATAGAATCGTATTTGCAACCGGAATATTTAAACAATTATCCATATTTAGGTGCAATTATGGGACGATGTGCCAATAGAATCGGCGGAGCAATGTTTTCGTTGAATGGAATCAACTATTCGTTGGCTAAAAATGCGGGAAATGATCACTTACACGGTGGCAAAGAAGGGTTTGATAAAAAAATGTGGAACGTTGAAGAACAAGATGAATCTCATATAATATTTTCTTACATAAGTAGGGATGGGGAAGAGGGATATCCCGGTAATTTGACTGTAAAAGTAACTTTTACGTTACAAGATAGATCATTACTGATTCATGATGAAGCTGTTTGCGATAAAGATTGTTTTGTGAATATTACACATCATCCTTATTTTAATTTATTTCCAAATGATGAAACGGTCAAACGGCATGAATTAATCATTTTTTCAGATCAACAATTGGAGACGAAAAATTTGATACCAACAGGAAAAATGATGAAAGTGCCGGAATATAATGATTTCACACAAAAAAAGTCTTTATTGTCGGTGATTGAAAATCAAAGTGGATTAGATCATACCTTTTTATTTAAAGATGATCATCAATTAAAATTGATGGCGTGTTTATCGCATCCGGATTCATTGTTGCAATTACAAATTATGTCCGATCATGCCAGCATGCAGGTTTATACCGGTGCTTTTTTAGCTGTAAAACAAGGAAAAGGAAGAGATTATCCGGCATTTTCCGGAGTTGCTTTTGAACCTCAAAAATATCCTGATGCGCCACATCATAACAATTTTCCCACTACACTTTTAACGCCAAAAATGCGATACAATCAATCAATAATCTATCGGTTTTTAGATAAATAATTTGTTAACTTGAATAGGTTGATGAAAATAATCATTCAATAATTTAAATAAATTAAAAGATTATCAATTATTTAAAAACAAGAAAAAATATTTTCAAAAAACTTTTGTTATTACAAAAACATAATTACCTTTGCACCCCTCAAAGCACCGCATTTGGTCCTTTCGTCTAGCGGTTAGGACGTCAGGTTTTCATCCTGGTAACGGGGGTTCGATTCCCCCAGGGACTACAAATAAGTTCTTACAAGTCGAACAAATGGCCCTTTCGTCTAGCGGCTAGGACACAAGATTCTCATTCTTGGAACACGGGTTCGATTCCCGTAGGGGCTACACAAAGTTCTTTTATTTTATGGTC
>JAQUSR010000151.1:0-800 GCA_028710155.1 Bacteroidales bacterium
TTCAAAAAAAAACACTACCTTTGCACCCTTATTTTTAACAAGACGTTCCGACGTATTCTCTTGATCAAATTCTTGGGTTTGAGACCCTTTCTTCTCTGTAGGATTTACACGCCTTTGTGCGATTGGAAGAATTTTCGAGCTGATACTTAGCGACGTGTAAATTATTTTTTTATGACAAAATTTGAAGATTTAGGTCTCCGTCCGGAGATTCTAACAGCCATAGCTGAACTCGGCTATGAATCACCTATGCCCGTACAGGAGCAGGTTATTCCGTTTATGCTTGAAAAAAATGGCGATTTAATCGCTTTGGCACAAACAGGAACAGGTAAAACGGCCGCTTTTGGTTTGCCTTTATTGACTCTCATTAAACCAGAGGAAAAGAAAATTCAGGCGTTGATTTTATCACCAACCCGCGAATTATGTATTCAAATCGCTAAGGATTTGAAAAATTATTCAAGCCTGCAAAAAGGCGTGAAAGTAGTTCCTGTGTATGGTGGCGAAAGTATTATGATACAATTTCGTCAATTAGATGTTGCTCCTCAAATTCTAGTAGCAACACCTGGTCGATTAATTGATTTAATTGAACGTGGCAAAGTAAAATTGGCTGATGTTGGTTATTTGGTACTCGACGAAGCTGACGAAATGTTGAATATGGGTTTTCAAGAAGATATCGAAAAGATTCTTCAAGAAACGCCAGCCGAACGTCGTACATTACTGTTTTCGGCTACAATGCCAGCAGAAATTGCTCGTATCTCAAAAAAATATATGCATGATACGACTGAAATTTCAGTCGGTACACG
>JAQUSR010000151.1:810-5071 GCA_028710155.1 Bacteroidales bacterium
CACGTAATGCTGGGGCCGAAAATGTAGATCACGTTTATTACATGGTACAAGCGCGTCAACGTTATTTAGCGTTGAAACGTATTGTAGATATGAATCCTGATATTTATGGTATCGTTTTTTGCCGTACCCGTGCGGAAACTAAAGAGGTGGCCGATAAATTGATGGCCGATGGCTATAATGCTGATGCTTTACATGGTGATTTGAGCCAACCTCAGCGCGATACGGTGATGAATAAATTTCGCACACGTCATTTACAATTATTAGTAGCTACTGATGTGGCGGCTCGTGGTTTAGATGTGAGTGATTTGACACACGTTATCAATTATAATTTACCTGATGACGTAGAAATTTATACACACCGTAGTGGTCGTACTGGTCGTGCCAACAAGTCGGGTGTTTCTGTTTCTATTATTCATTCGCGCGAACGTAATCGTATTCGCGATATCGAACGCATGATTAAAAAAACATTCCGTCAGGAAACTATTCCTAATGGTATCGATATTTGTAAACGTCAGTTATTCCATTTGATTGAACGTATGGAAACGGTCGACATGAATTCAGGAGAAATTGATCCATTTATGCCACACGTTTTATCCAAACTAGAATATCTATCGAAAGATGAAATTATTCGTCGATTTGTATCGTTGGAATTCAATCGATTCTTAGATTATTATAAAAATGCTGTAGACTTGAACTTGCCAGAACATGCTACACGTGGTGGTGAACGTGGTGGTGAACGTCGTGAAGGTCGTTCCGATCGTCCTATTCGTTCTGATCGTGATGGTGGTGATCGTCGTCGTGATGGTGGCTCAAAACGTGGTCAACGTGTGCGTTTGAAATTGAATATAGGTACGCGTGAAAACGCAAATACCCGTTCCGTGTTGAGCTCTATCAATGAAGTAACCAATGATAAATCAATCAGCATTGGCGATATTGAAATCACTCAAAAATTCACTTTCTTTGATGTGTTTGCCGATCAAGCTGATAAAGTAATCAGTGCTTTTGCCAGTAAAGGTGGTTCATTGGAAGTTGGAGTTGTCGAAAATCGCGACCGTGATGACAAACGTCCGTT
The DNA here is from genome assembly GCA_028710155.1 of Bacteroidales bacterium. Classification (GTDB taxonomy): domain Bacteria; phylum Bacteroidota; class Bacteroidia; order Bacteroidales; family WRLA01; genus WRLA01. The sequence goes on from JAQUSR010000151.1 coordinate 1,883, forward strand.
CCGTGCTGATAAAAAACCAGGTGATCGTCGCGATTCAAATCGTGGAGGCGACCGTCCTTATGGACGCAGCAGTGAGCATCCAGCTCGTCGCCGTGATGATGGTGGCGGAGCTTCTACTGGTGAAAAACCTTGGCGCAAAAAACGTTATTAATTTACTGCTTTTGTGGCGATAAAAAAATCTCCATCCTATTTTTTAGGATGGGGATTTTTTTATGAGTGAGTCAGTTACTTTTTTCTAAAGGAAAATTTTGTCTTTTCCAACCAGTCAAGCCATCTTTCATGTAGATAATGTGACCGTTGTAATGAAGTGCTTGAAGTTCTTCTATCAGTCGTTCCGAACGTGTTTGATTGGAGCAATATATAACTAGCGTATCGGTATTCTGGTGTTGCTGTAACAAGATGCTTACATCGAGTCCAAATGCATCAATATTAACGGCATTTTTAAGGTGTCCCGAATGAAACATGACACTATCACGGCCATCAATAATGGTATGGTTAAAATTACATGCAGTAAGAATGGTATATACATCGGTCGATGCTATTGTATCAACACTTTGTGCTTTGGTGTAAAGAAACGACAAGTTGAAAATGAGTAAGCTCAAAATGATTTTTTTCATGTCTATTTTTATAATTATAATAGTTCAGTTACTGCCAACATTCTAGAGTTAACAATTTTAATATCTTTTGTGATTTTTTATTTCTCTTGTCGTTCAAAAATGATACCACTTTTGAGCGTGTATTTTATCCGGCCAACTCCTTTAGTGTAGTAAAAATCAGTTATTACGTGAATCGGATCTGTTAAATGGAAATACAACATATCGCTGTATTTGTGATTTTGAACGGTCAATATTTCGTTGAAATTATCTTTAAATGCAAAGGTCCCTAAGCCCGATTTCATTCGTTTTCTTCAAAATATTTGCGAGCAAAAAAGTGTCACCATTTAACGAATAATTTTACAATTCACAGTCAAGAAGTTGCTCCTTTATTTTTTAGCTTCTTCATTAAAGAAATCTTCTAACTTTTCTTGACCAAATTGTGGTGCTTCCATATTCATAACCATCGTTGTCATAAAAAATTCAATGGGCCCGTATGCTTTTGAACTGGTAAATTTTCTTATGCTCCAAAGAGCAAATTTTCTTATCCAATCCGGTAAATGAACTATCTTAATTGCTTTTCCGTATGCTTTCAAAGCCAATTCAGCAATCTCATTCTGAGAAAGTAAATCTGGACCACCAATATTTATTTCTTTTTTCTCTTGATTGATAGCATTAACAACCTCTTTAGCTAAGTCTTTTCCGTGAATTGGATTTAGTCTTAGTTTTCCATCTCCGAAAAGATAAACTTTTCCACTTTTTGCCATTTTTAGAAAATCGCCCATATCAGAGAAAAATCCATTAGGTCTTATGATGCAATAATCCAATCCTGAAGATTTCAAATAATCTCCTAATTTTTCTTTCGCTTCACAAATTTTCAAATGTCTGAGTTTTTCTCCGTTTAAGACCGATATGTAAATGAACTTTTTTACGCCATTTTTTTTAGCTTCATCTATCAAGTTCGCATTTGCTTTATAGTCGACATCCATGTATGTCAATCCATCTTTTTGTCTTGTAATTCCGATTGTGCTAATTACTACATCAACGTCTTTGCAAATGTGCTTCAGTGTTTCAGGTTTTGTTACTTCAGCCTCTAAAATTACCAGATTTGGAGTTGTTAGTTTTAATTTATTTTTGTTGCGTACAATTATTTTAGTTTCATAATCTCTTTCAAGCAATTCTTGAGTTATGAATTTCCCTAAATAACCAGTTGCTCCTGCAACTAAAATTTTCTTTGCTTCCATTATGTTTTCGATTAAGTTATTCCTGTTCTCATTTTTGCATTTCGTTTTTTAGCTGCTGCCTCTAACGGTGTGTGTTGCATTCGTGGCGGATTGTGGGCGAATCTCCTTTCAAACCGTTAGATGGTTGATGCGGGAAACGAACCTTGCGGAACGTGCTTCGCCCGCCATTAAAGCAACACAATGTTGGCGTTGTTAGTTCTCAATATTCAAATAAATTGAATGAAGTGTCTTGTTTTCAATTTTCAGCTTGTGATAATCAATTCCTTTTTTTGATTTAATTCTTTCTGAGTCAACTGAATTTACAAACTGGATATAATCTTTGTAATTTTCAAGTCCTTTAATTTCATCGTACAAATCGCTCTTAAATACGATTACAAGAAGTACATATAAATCTGCACCTTTTGTGTCTAATGTTCCTACCGTTGAATATAAAAGCTGATATCTAAGGTCAAAAAATTCAGGTTTAATTTCTCGAAAATTTCTCTTTAAAAGACTTTCAATTCGTTTAGCTGTATTCGTTGAAATCCCACTTAATTCATTCGCTTTGGCTTTTATATATGATTCTGAAATCTTTTTATTAAAGCTCTCATCAACTTTCGCTTCAACACCTATGAAAATTTTCTTTTTAGATTCAGTATTTCCCCATATGCCAAGGTCATGTTCTCTTCCATGTCCAAATTGGTCGAAACGAACCTCCATTTCAGGTATTGCATAATCAAAAGAGACTTTCTCATTTAATAATTCAGCAACCAAATCGCTAATCACATTTTCACCAATACCATTAATCATAAAATTGGCAAGTTCAAATGCACTTCGACCTTTCTTCCAATGTTTTTTCTTTTTCGTTCCTGCAAAAAGAGTTGATTTCCATTCTGAAATGGTCGATATATTGTTTCCTTTTGAATCTTTATAAATCATGTTTCCAATTTGTGAATGTGTTTCTTTTTTACACTTGCCACTAACGACCGAGGTTATGGGCATTGGCGGTTTACTTCCGTTGGTCGTGGCCGTTGGTTGCGGGAGCATTCGCTGTTGTGAAACGACAAAGTGAATGCGGGAACAAAACCTGTTAGAATGCACCTCTGCTAGTAGATTAACATAGTAGGATGTTAGGCGTAATTAGTTTTTTGCATTTGGAGCTAACTGTTAGTTCAATAATTAGTGTTTCACTATTTTTACAGAACTTATCATCCCAGAACTATCAATCAATTTAAATACATATATCCCTTGTTTAAATAATCTCATATCAATTATAGCTTCATTTTCAATTTGTCTGGCATTACTAATTACCTTGCCATCTAAGTCAAATATTGTTAATGTATAGCGCTCATTTTCAAAATCTTGTATTTTTT
>JAQUSR010000152.1 GCA_028710155.1 Bacteroidales bacterium
ACACCATCAAAGGTTTCAATATGATTATGAACGGTGAAGTAGACGATATTCCTGAATCGGCATTCAACTATGTCGGTACCATTGAAGAAGCTATCGAAAAAGGTAAAAAAATCTTAGGAAAATAGTAGTCGCTTCGTCGAAGAATATCTTTATTACTTTATTAATTACACTACTTTATGAGCTCAAAAACCTTTTTTTGCATCATTGCATTACTATGTTTTTCTATAACTTTATCGGCAAAAGAAATCACTCGTGAACAAGCAGAAAAAACTGCCAAAAACTTTTTTTACGAAGTAAGTTGTTCAAAAGGCATTCAACATCATCAACTTAGCATCAATAAAACATTTACCGTTGAAAAAAACGGTATTGCCACCTATTATGCTTTCAATTTTGACAATGGCGGTTTTGTGATTGTTTCTGCCGATGATGCTTATACTCCGATTATCGGTTATAACACCGAATTTTGCTACAACGACCAAGAAATGCCCGCTACGTTGCAAAGTTTTTATGATAGTTACAGCGAACAGATTTTGGCAGCCAAACAACAATCGGTTACTACAAAATATTCCGACCAATGGCAACGTCTGTTAAGTGATGATCGATCGGTTTTGAACACTAAAAGCAGAGATGCTGTTCCTCCGTTAGGAGCGCCGTTATGGAATCAAGGAACGCCTTATAACTATTTTTGCCCATCGGGAACAGGTGGAAAAACCTATGCAGGCTGCGTTGCAACAGCCATGCACATGGTGATGTATTATTGGCGTTGGCCCTTCGTCGGTGAAGGAGAACATGGTTATCATTTCGGCGAATATGGTTATTTATATGCCAATTTTGCCGAAAACTACTACGATTGGGACGGAATGGTTTATCAACCACAAGGTTTCTATCCCGAAATATCCAAAATGATGTATCATATCGGAATCTCCGTTGATATGATGTATGGTCCTGACGGATCAGGTGCCTACTCACAAGATGTACCGGCTGCCATGATCAACCATTTCAAATTCAAAAATACAGCTACTCATTACAGCCGTTACGACTATAATGGCAATTGGATGCAATTATTGAAAGACGAACTCAATCAACAGCGTTTAATGTATTACAACGGTTGTAGTCAAAGCGGATGCCATGCTTTCGTTTGCGAAGGATATAATTCTGACGATTATTTTTATTTCAACTTCGGTTGGGGCGGACAAAATAATGGTTATTACACCTTAGAAAGTGTAGGCGGCTACGGAGAATGGCAAGGTGTTATCGTCGGTTTAGAGCCGGATGAAGAAAAAGGGTATCCCTATTTCTGCTCGGGAATTAAAACCGTTGTTTTACCCAATGGTAGTATTGCAGACGGATCGGGTCCGATCACCGATTATCAACCTAATTCCAATGCCGGATGGCTTATAGATCCTAATGCCGGAGATACTCCTATTGAAAATATTACTGTTACATGGCGCCAATTAGATCTCGGCGAAGGCTCTTTTCTGAAATTTTATGACGGAGAAAATGCCTCTGCTCCACTGTTAGCCGAATTTACCCACAACTCTCCTACTCAAACGTTGACAACCACCGGAAAAAAACTTTTTGTAACTTTTGAAAGCGGCAATGCCACCGATGCAGGATTCAACTTTGAATATCGCTCCAAAGTTATCTCTACCTGCTCCGGATTGACGGTGTACAATGAACCGGAAGGAACACTGAACGATGGATCGGAAACAGAAGAGAACTACGCACCCTATTCTCAATGTTTGTTTCAAATCAATCCAGAAAACGGAAAACCGTTGAAATTACATTTCAATCGTTTACAACTATCTGATGATGATTTTGATAAAATTTCAATTTACAACATTTATACGAATACCGATTTCAGACTAATCACCACTTTGAAAGGGACTTACAACCCTGATGACCCCATTCCCGATATTTTTGTTGAAACCGGAAATGCCCTTATCAAGTTTGAAACCAACGGTTATCTCAATAGTAAAGGTTGGGAAATTTCGTGGCGCGAATCATCTGTTTCTGTTGAAGAACAAGACTTTTTGCAAAATATGAACATATATCCAAATCCTGTTTCTCATCAGTTGCATATCAATTTTTCGATGCCGCAAAACGACAACGTTTCTTTACAACTTTATTCTATGACCGGACAATTGGTGTATCATGAAACTTTGTCTCATTTTATAGGTAATTACAATAACACCATTCAAGTGGATCAATTTGCCAAAGGTGTTTACCTTTTGAAACTCACAACTGCTCAAGGAATTACCACCAAAAAAGTAGTGATTCAATAACAGTAATCACCATTTTCAAAAAACGCCGAATTTGATAAAAAGTTCGGTGTTTTTTTTATGATTCAACAAGATCTCAAAAAAATCATGGATTGTTTTTTGAAATTTTCTAGAAAACAAAGAAATCAAAAAAAAACTACGTAATTTTGCACGGCAAAAAACGATCAAAATGTATCTCAACGAACTCAAAATTTCCGACTTTAGAAATATTCACGAGGCCGATTTAACATTCTCGCCCGGAATCAATTGTTTTATAGGCAATAACGGTGCCGGAAAAACCAATCTTTTGGATGCTGTTTATTATTTATCGTTTTGTAAGAGTTATTTTAACTTTGTTGAGAATCAGAACATTATGCACGATGCACCGTTTTTTGCCATTCACGGAAAATATCAGTTTGACGAGCAAACATTAGACCTTTGTCAATGTATTTTAGAACGGGGAAAACCAAAAATTTTCAAACTCAATAAAAAAGAATACGACCGTTTAGCCGATCACATCGGACGCTATCCGTTGGTGATGGTGTCGCCCTACGATCGCGATTTGATTAACAACGGCAGCGATGTTCGTCGCCGATACATAGATAGTGTTATTTCGCAATTCGATCGAATGTATTTGGACGACCTTATTGTTTACAATAAAGCACTCGCCCAACGCAACGCCCTTCTAAGACGTTTTTTTGAAACCGGTTTTTTCGACCATTCACAATTGGAAGTGTGGAATTTGCGAATGGAGATGCCCGCCATGCGGATTCACAATCGCCGAAAAAACTTTATCGAAGAATTTCGTCCCGTATTTCAAAACTATTATCAACAAATTTCAGAATCGAGCGAAACTGTGAATATATTGTATGACAGCAAATTGAATACTGATTCTTTTCTTAGTTTACAAGAAAAAGCGTTGGAAAAAGACCGAATGGTGAAATATTCAACTGCCGGTATTCATAAAGATGATTTTGACTTTCTTATTGAAAATTTTCCCATTAAAAATTTCGGGTCTCAAGGACAACAAAAATCGTTTTTGGTTTCTATTAAATTAGCTCAGTTTGAATATATTAAAGAAAAAATGGGAAACATAAAACCCATTTTATTGTTGGATGATATTTTTGACAAATTAGACCAAAAACGTGTCAATCAACTCATTCAATTGGCAGGTAGTAACTATTTTGGACAAGTGTTTATATCTGATACACAACAAGATCGTATCGATCAAATTTTTAAAGACAGCCATGTAGATCGTAAAATTTTTAAAGTAGAAAAAGGAACGGTTTCGCTGATCGAATCACCTATTATTTAATTCATTATCAAATTATTCATTCATCATAAAAAAATCAACAACAACACCATGAATTCATTAGAAAACCCCACTATTTGTGCCATTTCCACTCCTGCCGGTTCAGGAGCTGTGGCTTTAATTCGCATGTCGGGCAGCCAAAGTTTGCCTATTTTGAATCAAATTTTTCGTTCAAAAACGCAAAAAAAAGATTTCCAAGAAATTCCAAGAAAAATTTATTTTGGAGAAGTTGTTGATGAACAAAATGTTATTATTGACGAAGTGCTAGTTTGGTATCTTGCAGCACCCAATTCGTACACCGGTGAAGATATGGTGGGGATTTCGTGTCACGGCTCTCCGTTTATTCAAAAAACTATTGTTGAGCTGTTGATTCGTAAAGGTTGCAAAATGGCAGATGGTGGTGAATTTACTATGCGTGCTTTTCTCAACGGAAAGATGGATTTAGTTCAGGCTGAATCTGTTGCTGATTTGATTGCCTCTCAATCGCGAACATCGCACGCCTTAGCAATGAAAAATTTACGAGGCGGTTTTTCTCAAAAAATTCAACAACTACGTGAGCAATTGCTGCGGTTGGCATCGCTGTTGGAATTGGAGTTGGACTTTAGCGAAGAAGATGTAGAATTTGCCAATCGTAAAGAATTGGAACAGTTGATTGACACATTAAAATCTGAAATCAAAACGTTGGTGGATTCATTTGCCTTGGGCAACGTGTTCAAAAACGGCATTCCCGTTGCCATCATCGGAAAACCAAATGTCGGAAAATCGACTTTGCTGAATGCATTGATGAACGAAGAGCTTGCCATTGTTTCTGATATTCCCGGAACAACCCGCGACACCATCGAAGACCGATTGAATATCAATGGTTTCACTTTCCGTTTTATGGATACTGCCGGAATCCGTGCTTCTGACGATACATTGGAAAATATTGGCATTAACAGAACTTATCGTGCTGTTGAACAATCGTTTATCGTTTTGTATATCGTTGATACGCCCGAAACCTCTATCGAAGAAATTTTAAACGACATCGACTATCTAAAAAAGAATCATCATGCTGAAAATAAAGAGTTTATCGTTATTGGCAATAAAACCGATTTATTGGTAACTCTGCCTTCACATTTTCAAAAATGGAACGATTTGAATCCGATATTTATCTCTGCCAAACGCAAAGAAAACATCAACTTGATTACTGAACGACTGTCGGAAATAGCTACCAAATCGGAAATGGGCGATCAAACGTTGATTTCCAATGCCCGCCACTACGAAGCTATGAGTTGTGCCTATGAAGCGTTGTTACAAGTAGAACAATCGTTTCAGAATAATCTTCCTACAGATTTAATTGCCAGCGATTTACGAATGGTTTTGTATCGTTTGGGAAGCATTACAGGCGAAGTTTCCAGCGAAGAGATTTTAAGTTCAATATTTTCAAAATTCTGCATCGGAAAATAGCCGGTGCTCAACTTTAATTCCAAAAATGCCCATTTCTTCCTC
>JAQUSR010000153.1 GCA_028710155.1 Bacteroidales bacterium
GAAAAAGCACAACCATTATTCAGACAATTAGACGACACATTAGGACTTATTGACTGTCAACATTATAACATGTCAGCTTGGCAATTAAAAGAAGAATACGATAAAGCCATTGATGAATGCAAAAAACTGATTAACAGCACTTTTGTAATTCAAAATGAAGGATTATATTATCGTATGATGCAAAATTTAGCCATCATGTATGGAACTATCGATCACTATCAAAGCGCCATCACCATCTATCAAGAGGTGTTACAATATTTTCAATCCAAGAACGATACGTTAAATATCATCACCTCTTGCAATAACATTATGTTGCTATTGAGTTTAACCGATTATGTTTCAGGCGTTGAAGAATCCATTCAACTTTTCGACTTAGCCTATCCACTTACTATTGCCTCGCATGACTCGCTTCATCAAGCACAACTTTTATCCAAAATTTCTAACGTATATATCGAACAAGGCGACTTCAAAAAAGCTAAAGAGAGCATGATGCATTCGTTATCCATCAGAGAAGCGTTGCAAGATAAAGAAAGCTTGTCCTATGGTTTTCAAGATATGGCAAATATTTATATTCTAGAAAAAGATTATGACGGTGCCATGGATTATTTATATCGTAGTTTACAAATTGCTTCGGAAACTGACAACCACTTAATGACTTGTTATGATTTTGAATTGATGGGCAAAATTTTCCAAATGAAAAACAATCATCAACAAGCCATTAATTATTTTCAGCAAGCCATAGAGATTGCAGAAGAATATCATTTTGGGCAACAACAATTGGATTGTATTCAAGCACGAATACTTTCACTATCAGCACTTGGAAAAATTGATGAAGCCAACGATGACTTCAAGAAATATTTGGAAATGTACGATTTTTTGAAAACATCAGACCAAATCGAACAATCCATTATGGAAGAAAATATCCATCAAAAAAATGAACAAGACCAAATAAAAAACAATGCTCAAAAACATATTGTTTCCATTATCCGCACTATTCTTCTTTGTATTGGTTTGATTGTCATTTGTTGGCTTTTCTTTTCACATTGTAGCCCCAACCGATTTTCAAAAAAATCATGATAGAACAACTACAACGAAAAGAAGTTCAACAATTTATACGAGACAACATTACTGAATCGCTGCCTCAATTAGCCCTTTCTAAATCACCTTTTCCCGAGATTTCCATTCGTCTTTTAGTTGAACAAATCGAAGGATTGCAAAAGTGTAAAGACAAAATTCCTTCGTGGTTTCAAACTTCCAATCTCATTTTTCCTCCTCGACTTTCTATGGAGCAATGTTCATCGGAAGCCACGGCACGATATAAATCGCAACTCATCAACGGCATTAGGTTGTTGGATATGACAGGCGGTTTTGGCGTTGATACAGCTTTTTGTGCCTCCAATTTTCAATATGTTGATTTTTGTGAGGAAAATCAACTTTTGGCTCAAATTGCTCAACAAAATTTTGCGACACTTCAACATTCCAATATTCACGTTTATAGCGAAAATTCTCTCCAATTTCTACAACAAACAGATGTTCATTTCGATTGGATATATATTGATCCGGCACGTCGCAACAACCATGGACAACGAGTGTTTGCATTAGAAGATTGCACACCTGATATTATTAAATATCAATCACTTATATTTCAACACACGTCCAATATTCTTTTAAAAACATCGCCCATGTTGGACATCAAACAAGTAACGGCAACACTTCAATCGGTCAAAGAGGTGCATGTAATAGCATTAAAAAACGAAGTTCGCGAAGTGCTTTTTTGGCTGGAAAAAGATTTTCATGATGAACCTAAAATATATTCAATCAATATTTCACAAAACAAAACAACTTCGTTTTCGATGCTGTTTTCAGAAGAAAAAACTATCATTCCTGATTTTGCCGCTCCGCAACAATTTCTTTATGAGCCAAATGCAGCCATTCTAAAAGCCGGCGGTTTTCATTCTATATGTAAAAAATTCAATATCTGTAAATTACACTCAAACACGCATCTTTATACTTCTCAACAAGTCGTTACCGATTTTCAAGGTCGAATTTTTAAAATTGAAAAGGTATTGGAATGGAATAAAAAAAATTATCCCGTTTTATCTGCATTAGCTCAAGCCAATATCACGGTTCGCAACTTTCCGGAAGAGGTGGAATCCATTCGTAAAAGGTTTAAAATCAAAGAAGGTGGTGAAGATTATTTATTCTTTACCACCTTGCTTAATGAAAATCGCTGTGTGATTTTTTGCAAAAAGATCAAATACTGAAACAGCGGTCGGCAAACGATTCCACCATATCGAACGTTCTTTGTCGCGCTTCAATAAACCCCATGTGAGCCACACCGTCCAACAACAAAACTTCTGCATGTTTCGGCAACATCGTTTGAGCCATCATCGCATTCAACGAAATACGTGGATCTTGTTTTCCAATGATAAACAAAACAGGAACTTCAATTTTCATCATCAAATCCAACGATCCGGCACGTTCTTTCATTCCTAATTGAGCGGCAGCAATGCCTTTTGGATCCATTTGTTGGGCAGTTGATACCAAATTTTCAATTTCGTTTTTAAACTTTTCTTGATTTTCTGCCGTAAATAAATCGGGAATAAAAGTGGCAATAAAATTCAGCTTATCGTTCATCATCAACGATGCCACCCTTTCGCGCTGACATTTAGCTGCCTCCGTATCTTCCAAAACGTTGGAATGGAAAAAACAGATTCCTTTAATTTTTTGCGGATACATTTGGGCAAAAGCAGCGGTAACATATCCGCCCATAGAATGTCCCGCCATCACACACTCTTCAATTTGATAGGCTTCCAAAACGGCATTCACACATTGTGCCATAAAGTCCATTGTATGAACATCGCCGACAACAGGCGTTTCGCCATGGCCGGGTAGGTCAATTTGTACTACTTTGAAATATTCGGAAAGCTGTTTCGTAAGTGCATCCCAAATATGCAAATTTTCCATCAATCCATGTAATAATACGATACAAGGTCCATCACCTATTACTATATGATTAATTTTCATCGATTTATTTTATTATTTCGTTGAATCTTGTAAACATCGAACACTAAAACCGGCTTTTTGATTAAAGAAATATTCGTTGAAATCGGATTCATTGAAATAGAATGATTTACAAAAAACTTTATTATTTTGGGCGATGGTAGAGGACCAAAAAACAGCATAAAAAGAACGTCCATAAAAATAACCAACGTTTTCGTGATAGCCGTTTCTCCATCCGGTAGGATAAGCTGCAAATCCCAAAACATCATTTCCGTTACTATTTGAGTACCATAACGAATTCGATTTCAACATTAATCCTAAAGATGGATTTCCTAATTGTAATACGTAATTTTGTAAAGTAATCCATTCTACATCAGTAGGAACATGCCAGCCGACAGGACAAAGCTGACCCGTTTCTACAGCCATCCAATTATACAAAGCACCATAAATCACATTCTGACTAGTGCTATTATTATACCAACAATACGCTCCTTGTGATAAGTTCGTCCACGCATATTGATCCGTAATATTCGGTATAGCGGTACCATCATTATAGGTAGTCGTTCTCAAATTCTGCGCCATCCATGTTTGTGTTCCAATGGTAACAGTATTATAAACATTTCCGTCTATATCGGTTACGGTTGTTTGAGCCGATACGACTATGATTGAAGTCCACAAAAAGAGCAATATTCCAAAAATGTATTTCATAATTCGATATTTTTTGTTGATACATCTCAAGTTAGCTTCATCAAAATAATGAACGACAATGTATTATTCAATACATTTTTTTGATATTCCATCTCTAACGACATAAATATCTCAATTTCACAGTGGCATTATCTTTAACGGCTTGAGCCATTTTATCTTTGCTGCTTGCCATCAATGTTTCAATGTCTTCTATGGTTTTAGGAATCGGTTTTCCAAGCACGCGACATCCCGTTTCAGTAATTAAAATATCATCTTCGATACGAATACCACCAAAACCTTTCATTTTTTCGACAGCATCGTAGTTGATGAAATCGGTATGTAGTTTTTCTTTACGCCATTGGTCAATCAATGCAGGAATAAAATAGCACCCCGGTTCATCGGTAATTACAAACCCTGGTTTCAACTCTTTTCCCATACGCAACGATTTGTGTCCAAATATTTTACTACGTTGGTGGTAGGCATCGTAACCTACTAAATTCTCGCCAAGTCCTTCCATATCGTGAACATCCATTCCCAAAGCATGACCTAAACCGTGAGGCATAAACAGCGCATGTGCCCCTTGAGCAACAGCCTCTTTTGGATCACCTTTCATTAAGCCCAAACGTGTCAAACCTTCGGCTAATACTTGTGTTGCAAGAAAATGAACTTCCATATAGGCAATCCCCGGTCGAGCCGCTTTTAAGGCTGCCATATTTGCCGCAAGAACAACGTTATACACATCTTTTTGAATCGAAGAAAATTTTCCTCCGACCGGAATGGTTCGCGTGATATCACCAGCATAGCTGGTAATGGTTTCAGCTCCGGCATCGGAAACCATCAATCGTCCGGCTTCCAAAATTTGATGATGATGGTGATTATGCAACGTTTCTCCATTCATACTCAATATAATAGGAAAAGACGGCAAATTTCCTTTTGCCATTGTAATGCCTACCATGGCACCGCAAATTTCTTGTTCGCAAACGCCCGGATGAGCCATCATCATGGCGACGGTTTGCATATCGTAGGTGGTATCAACCGCTTTTTCAATTTCAACTATTTCGCAAGGTTCTTTGATTTCACGCAAGCTAATCACAGCCTCGACTAATTTTTCGGACACCCAATTATGCGCATTATCAGGAATAATCCCCAATAATTTTTGCAATGTCCAGAAATGTTCGGCACGATACGGCGGCAAAAAGTGCAATTTCCGACCTGATTTAATGACGGAATGCAAATAGGGTTTTAAATCGGCAACGGGATGTGTTTCTTTCACGCCTACTCGCTCGCCCAACTCTTTCATTGAAGGTTGTGGACCCATCCAAACACTGTCGTCAATATCAACATCATTACCACAAATGATGTCTTGA
>JAQUSR010000154.1 GCA_028710155.1 Bacteroidales bacterium
CAGAAGTTGGCAAACTGAAAGAGAAAGACCGCACTTTGTTTCGTAAAGGTCATATCGGATTTGTGTTTCAAAGTTTCAATCTGATTGACGAGTTGAATGTTTACGAAAACATTGAATTGCCGCTGATCTATTTGAAAATCAAATCATCGGAGCGCAAAGAAAAGGTGGAAGCCATCATGAAACGTATGGCTATCGGACATCGTCGCGATCATTTCCCGCAACAACTTTCAGGCGGTCAGCAACAGCGTGTGGCTATTGCACGTGCTGTTGTAGCCAATCCGCAACTGATTTTAGCCGATGAGCCTACCGGAAATCTGGACTCCAAAAACGGTCGTGAAGTGATGGATCTTCTCACCGAACTGAATAAAGAAGGCACCACCATCGTCATGGTAACACACTCGCCAAAAGATGCAGGTTATGCCCAACGCGTTATCAATCTGTTTGACGGACATATAGTTAATGACGTTGTCAACGAATTGTAAAATATTGTGTTGAGACGCAATATTTTTTGTTGAGACGCAAGATTTTTTGTTGAGACGCAAGATTTTGCGTCTCAACAAAAAAACAAAAAACAACGGTATCATGAAAAATATCATCAATAGTTTCACTGACATTTTTCGTAAAGGAAATAGCGGCCTTATCAAGATTGTATTGTTAGGTTTAGGTCTCGCCATGGGCTTGACACTCATCGCGAAACTTTATTTCGAAAATACATACGACAGTTTTATTCCCGAAAATAATCGCACCTATTGCGTGCTGCCGTTGTATGAAATAAACGGAAAACTCATAGATTGGAATCAAACTCCCGGCGGGGTTTCAATCTTGATAAAACGCGATATTCCTTCTGTGGAGATGGCGACACGTTACACGTGGGTTTTTCAAAATTCTATTTTTAAAAGCGTTGAAAAAGACTATATCGGCGTTGACAAAGAAGGTATTATCTGCCGGAAAGCCATCATTGCCGACACTTGTTTCTTCAAAATGTTTCCGAGAAATGTTATTGCCGGCAACGTTGATGAAGCCATGATTGCGCCTAATAATGCAGTAATCACAAAATCATTTGCGGATAGAATGCTTGAAGGCAGAAATAAGTCATACAGCGATTTGTTGGGCATTGTCATCGCATCGCAAGAAAATGACACTGCCATACTTACAATTTCTGCCATTATTGATGATTTTCCCGAAAACTCATCTTTCGACAACATTGAGATGACAATACCGATGAATTCCATCAAGAAATTTATGTGGGACGGATCAATAAATCTTATGGGTAATGACAGATATACAAGCTATATACGTTTATATCAAGATATTGAAAGTAAGGATGTTAAAGATCAAATGGATCAACTTTTTGCAAAATATCTCGATGAACAGGTACAAGAAGGCACGAAAATCAGGTATAATATTATTTCATTAGACGAGTATCACTCATCTTCTCATAATGTAAAACAGACGAATAACATAATGATGATATTGGCGATAGTTGTACTTGTCGTCTCCATTCTGAATTACATTCTTATCACGCTTTCGGCGTTAGTACGCAAAGCCAAAACAGTTGCCGTTCGCAAATGTTTCGGAGCTTCCAACAAAAACATTTACGCTTTAGTGTTTTCCGACACTTTTGTTGAGATGCTGGTTTCATTGCTTTTTGCCATTTTATTGCTTTTTGCTTTTGAGAAACAGGTGGAACACGTTGTAGGAACTTCATTATCAGCACTTATATCATCGCAAAGTATCATTTTGTTGCTTGGCGTTCTTTTGGTAATCTTTTTGATTTGCGGCATATTTCCTGCCGTCATCTATTCGAAGACACCCATCGCAACGGCGTTTCGCAACTATAAAGAGAGCAATCGCCGCTGGAAATATGTGTTGTTGACTTTTCAATTTATTGCGTCATCATTTTTCATCATCTTGCTCATGGTGACATTATTGCAATACAATTTTGTCATACACAAAGAGACGGGATACGCCTATCAAAACCTAGCATACGTCAATATTGACGGGTTTAGTAAAGAGCAACGTGAAATCATAAAAAATGAAGTCGCGAAACTGCCATTTGTTACGGCACAAACTTTCAGTACGGGACTTCCTTTGCACGGAGGCGGCGGCAACAACGTGTATCTTCCCGGAAGTGACAACGACCTTTTCAATATTGCTGATACCTATTATGTTGATGACGGATTTTTTGATTTGTTGGAAGTCCCGATCATAGAAGGACGAAATTTCAATGAGGAGACGCCATCATCTCAAAACAAAGAAATCATGATAAATCGCAGTTGTTCAGAGCGTTTAAAAGAAGTGACAGGCTGGGATGAAGTCATCGGAGGTCAGATTAGAGTTACGGAACATTGTGGTCCAGACGATTTTTATACAATTGTCGGTGTCTTTGAGAATTATCTTCTCGGCAACGTCAACGATAGAGACGACAGACCGGCGGTGCAGTTTTACGTCAAAGCCGAGATACCGCAATGGGACTTCATCATCAGCAACCACCTTGTTAAGATGAATAAACTCACGCCTGAAAATATGGCGGCGATACAAAATATCTATCGCGAATTGTTACCCGAAAAAAGCGTAGAAGTAAAGTCTTATCCCGATGCCTATAAAGAAGAATATAGGGAGACCCGCGACGTTCGCGACATCGTGATGATTGCCGGATTAGTGGTTCTCATTATCACACTCATCGGACTGATTGGTTATTGCCAAGATGAGATGAACCGCAGACGCAGCGAGTTGGCCATTCGCAAAATTCATGGAGCGACACTTGGCGAGTTGCTGAAGTTGTTCTTAATCAATGTGATGAAAATGGCTGTGATGGCTGTCGTTGTTGGATGCGTCTTGGCTTATTCTGTGGCGGTGAGGCTGTTGGAACTTTTCTCGGAGAGGATAGAATTGTCGTGGTGGATATTCACAATCGGTGCGTTAGTAACGTTGGTGATTGTGGCAGCCGTGGTGGTGATTACGACCTATAAAGGAGCCAATGCCAATCCGGTGGAGGTGTTAAAGAAGTAAGAAGTGAAAATTGAATATTGAATAAAAACATAAAACAAATATTTTTCGTAAGGAAAATTCATTGAAAAAAAAGAAAATTGTAATACAATGAAAGCATACTTTAAATTTTTATCCCGCAACATGCTCTACACTTTAATTGAGGTGTTCGGACTTGCCATTGCTTTGACATTCATCTTGATAATCGGTAAATATACCAAGACAGAACTCAACATCGACAAATTTCATGAAAATGCCGACAACATTTATACGCTGGCAACAGAAGATTTTCTCGCAAGTGCTTATGGCTTGCCGAGTTATCTGTTGAGCCGCTATCCCGAAATTGAGCAAACTTGTGCTTATATGAAAACAGGCACATTTCGTGTTGATGTTTACGATAATTCCTATGATGTGGAAACGGCTGTTTTTGACACCACTTTCTTGAGTATGTTTTCGTTTCCGCTTGTCGAGGGCGATAGAGAAAAAGCCTTTTCCACTATCGACAAAGTGTTGATTTCTGAAGAGCTTTCCAACAAAATTTTTAGAGGAAATTCGGCTGTTGATAAAACCATTACCCTTAATTGGGGGGATGAAAAGACGGTTTTCGTTGTCGGCGGCGTTTTCAAAAAAATTGAAAATTCTATTATCCCGAACTATGACCTTATCTTCAATATTCAATTGGTGGAGAAACATATCAATGGTAATATCACAAACATATCTTTGGACAATGCCGCAGGCGTTACATTATTTATCCAAACTAAACCCGGAACGGACTTGACAGCCAAAACCGATGATATGTTGAATTACTTCAAAGAGTTTTATTGGATTTATAAAATGGAAGCTCGTGAGGAAGTGCATATCATTCCGCTAACGGAAGTCTATTTTGGAAAGATTCCTTCGGCACAAGGTCATCTGCAACAAGTCGACAAACAGTTTGTGTTCATTTTGTCGGGTGTGGCTTTATTTATATTGTTATTTGCCTTGATAAACTATATCAATCTAACCGTGGCTCAAACCGGTTTTCGTGCCAAAGAGATGGCAATGAGGCGGTTGCTCGGATCCTCAAAAACAGCAGTCATACTACGTTTTATTGTGGAAGCCATTACTATGACTGTGATTGCATTTTTCATTTCGTTATTATTAGCCGAGTTAGTTTGTCCTTTCACCGAAACACTTTTAGCCCGTGACATCAGCCTATTTGCCAATATCACATCGGGTGAAATCATTATTTGCATAGCTTTGATCTTAGTCATCGGCGTTTTGGCCGGTTTGATTCCTGCCGTTATGATTTCGCGCTACAAACCTATCGATGTGGTGAAAGGTACTTTCCGCTTGCAAAGTAAAATGGTGCTTGGAAAGGTTTTCGTAGTGATTCAAAATGTAGTAACCATCACTATGTTGGCTTTGACGTTGGCTCTTTTCCTACAAATTCAGCATCTCATCAACCGACCGTTGGGTTATAAAACCGAAAACATCATGAACGTTGATATCCCTTCGCAATTCAGTGCTTTACATGATAACGACTCCACCAACACGACTTTGAATATGCTGATAGACGAATTGGAGCAGATTCCATACGTCAAAAGAGTCGGTTTTTCTCAAGGACATCCTATCGGACACTTTAACAATAGTACATTCAAGCGTTATGACGACATCATTTCACTGATGATGATTGGCTTGGATACTACGGCATTCAACATCATGGGCTTTGAAATGATCAATCAAAATGCAGAACCTTTACACGAAAGTTTTTGGCTGACGGAAAGTGCGATGCGAAAATTGAACTGCGACAACAATGTAACAGAATTGCTCATGAGACCTGAACAAAACTGGAACATCAAAGTTGCCGGAATCATTAAAGACTTTATCCCGCTTAATATGCCGGTTGACAATTCAACCACTATAGCACTCATCACAATAGACAAAGATCCTTGGAATCTGATCATAGAAACAACTGATAATCATATAGCTGCTGAAGCTGCTATTAAAGAAAAAATGGAATCGATAACACAATGCGAATTCGATGGATGGTTTTTTAGCGATAGAGTTACCGAAAAATATAGCGATA
>JAQUSR010000155.1 GCA_028710155.1 Bacteroidales bacterium
TTGAAACGGAATTTTTCCATGGTGATTGCTGTACGTTAAATCGGGCTTCTTCTACCGATTTCGGGTCAATATCTATACCTACAACAGTGTTTATTCCGCGTTGAGCCAACATTAGAGCGATGATTCCTGTGCCGGTGCCCACATCTAAGGCATTTTTAACAGCTTGAATGGAAACCCAAACGCCTAACAAAACGGCATCGGTTCCGATTTTCATTCCAAAATCGTGCGAAACAGAGAATTGTTTAAAACGAAACAGACTCATTATTCATCTTTGATGTTGTTTTCATCATTTTCTAAATAGATGTCAATCAATCCTTCCGGTGCAGAAATGTAAATGGTTTGATGACTTTTATCGATTTTTTTCAAAATGGAATCGGTGATAGGCATTAATATCTCTTTGCCGTTAAGATGAATAATTTGAAATAGCGGATATTGAACGTTATCGAAAATATCTTGAATGGTGCCCACTTCGCCAAAGGTTTCATCGATCACTTTCCAACCGATGACTTCGTGAAAATAAAATTGGTTGTCGGAAAGTTTTGGAAGTGCTTCTAAGGGCAACCACAATGCTTTTCCTTTGAACAATTCGGCGGTATCTTCATCATTGATATCTTGAAAATGCACCATAGCTTCATGATCGGAGCGAATTGAAATTTTGTCAATCATATAGGGAATCAAACCGGTTTTTGTTTCCACCAAAAGTGCATCCAAAGTAGCATATTGTTGTGGATCGTCAACATCTAAGTAGATGATGAAAGAGCCGTCATTTTTAACAGTGCGGCGAATATAACCTAAAGAAAAACAATCGGATTTTTGCATAATTATTTTGGATCTTCGATGAAAGAATTCATTTCGTTGGGTTTGATATCGAAAGAGGGATTAATGAGTGATGGATCAAAATGATACTCATTGATTTGAACGAACTCTTGTTGTAGCACTAAATGGTGTAAAAACCATAATATTTGAGGAACCGAATCGGTGTTGAAAAATCCGGCTACTTCGTGATTACATTCTTGATAATGAATGGCATAAAAAGGATAATCGGCTTTTTTAAATTGTTTGCTTAAAGGATAGGTGCCAAAAAAACCGATATTAAAAAAACGTGTTTGTTTATAGTTGACCAAACGATCGTTGGTTCCATGGAGAAAGAGAGTGGGAGCGGGGCGATGTTCTTTGTATTTGATTTTTCCGTGACGCGAAAAAATGGCACCGGAAAACGACATCACGCCGGAAAACAAAAAATCGGCGGGTAAAACGGATGCCAACGATGTTCGATTGCACAATTCGTAGTCGGCTTGCAAAGCAACGATGGCTCCTGCACTCGATCCGCTAAGAACGATTTTTTGAGTAGGAATCTGTAATGAAGTGCCATTTTCCAATAAAAAATGAACAGCTGCCATCAAATCTTCAACAGCTATTTGAATAGATTTTTCTAACGGGCGGATGGGAAGGTTGCCGATTTTGACTCCTTTTAAACCTAAACGATAATCAATAGTGACGACTGTAAAACCTTCTTTATTAAGTTGTTGAGCGTAAGCAACGGCTTCCGGTGTGTTGCGTTGTCCGCTCATAAAACCACCACCGAAAATATGAATGATGCAGCATTGTTGATCGTGAGTTGTTGAAGGACGATAGATGTCTAAGAACAAACTCAAACTGTCTCTTTCTACAAATTTGTGAGTAGTAACATTTTGAGCATCAGCTAATTTACAAAATGCTACAAGACATAAAAGAAGAATTATTTTTTTGATCATAGATGAAAATTATTTTAGTCCTTCAAAGAGAAAAATTTTTTCTTTGACTTCAGGTGTAATTTCTTTAGAACAATTGAGGGCAATATCAAAACCGGAAAGTACAGAATAGCAAGTGCTTTTTATAATTCCATTTTGATCAATAATTTGTTGAAGCATTTTAACGCTTTTTTTCCCTATTTCGATAGTTTTTGTTTCAACGAAAATGTGGTCGGTAAACAAGATAGAATGTTTGAAATCGCATTCGGTGTGAACGATCACCAATTCGGGGTCTTTCCAATTGACAGTGTTTTCGTTAATATTTCTAAGATATTCGACACGTCCGATGTCAAAATAGATGTATTGAACGCCGTTGTTCACATGACCAATAGCATCTAAATCGCTCATTCGCATTTGGATTTCAGTTTTGTGGTGAAATTGATAACCGATAGTATCCATTTTGTTGAAATCTAATTGTTTGTTAAATTATTGTTGTTCTGTGAGTTTTAAATAAATTTCTCTACAAATCCACGCATCGGTAGCAGCATATTGAATTTGTGCATTTGACAATTCTTCGTTTTCCCAATTGCTGGTTTGTTGACGTTTGCTGATAGTAAAACCTAGTATTAACGCTGTCAATTTTTTTGCCCCGATACTTTCAAAACCCAATTGTTTGCAATAGGTATTCAAGTCGATCATGTTTTTAGGTGAAATATTTCCTAAACGGCGTAAGGCGTGTAAATCGTCTGCACAGCCGATACCGATTTTACAAATATTCTGATTTTCAAAAAAATCTGTAATATATTGATTGAAACCGATTTTGCATAAACGAATTAGATAAACACAATGGTCGGTTGCCACTTGAAGCAAAGCTACCGGATGCAGTTTTCCGCCTTTTTTGAAACATGGCAAGGTTTCGGTATCAATACCGCAAATAGAACATTGACAAATTTGAGGGAAGACTTCTAAAAAGTGCTCCATCGTATTAACAACAACAATATCTCCTTCGTAATGTTGAAGGGGATATTGTTTAATTTGCTCTTTATCAATTGATTTATTTAAAATCATAAATGAAAAAACGGTTAAAATTTTGCGTTAAGTTTGAGTAAAAATGTTCGTGGTGCCGACACATCCATAGGGCGGAGGCTATATTCAGAGTTGAGTAAATTATCAGCTACAGCCCACAGCGTCAAATTTTTAGTTATTTCTATTCCGATTCTGAAATCCATAGCAAAATAACCTTTATTGTTGCTGATCCAATAATCGTGCAAGCCCGGAAAAACGATATTTCTGATTTTATCCATCAAATCTTCGTTTTCTTTAACGCGTTCATCTACCATAAAGTAATCGACAGCTTCTGTTTTGCTTTTGTATTCCAAATTGGTACCTAACATAAAATGGCGATATTGAAAATCTATCGTTCCTTTGACGGAGTGTTTTTGTCGATATTTTAAGAATTTGGAGTCGTTTGATTTTTCTTTTAAATCAAATTGAGAGGAAGATGTTTGTTCGATTTTGTCTTCCCAATCCATATCAATGGGGTTGATAAAAACATATCCTAACGAGAAAGTCAATTTTGAGCTGGGTGTTATTTCGTATAAACCGTTGACATTGACATCAGCTCCATAAATTTGGGCATTGCTGACATTCATAAATCGCACGCCTAAACCTGCATTATTCAAATCGACTGTAGAAAGGTCTTCGATGAAAGCGTAGGTGCTTTTGTCGAATAATCCGAATTGAAATTCAATCATATCTTTATAACGGGTGTAGAAGCCGGCTGCGTCAAAAAATCCGGAGATATTTCCCAATTTAAATCCTTGTTTGAGACCGATTTCGGCACTCCAACCGCTTTCCGGAACCAACGATGGGTTGGGATAACCGGCAACGCCACCGATGTCGCGATATAAAAATTTTTCTGCAATGGAAGGATAGCGGTAACCTTGACCGATGGATGCCCGCAAAAAGGTATATTGTGCAATTTCGTAATTCAAGCCGCCGCGAAGCACAGGTTTAATAGGAATTTCTTCTCCGAAAATTTTGGTCGTGGCTTCTTTGTAAGCGGTATCAACGCGATAATATTCAAAACGTACACCTGCAGAAATATTCAGCTTCTCCCAAAATTTTTGATCCCATTGGAAAAATAGGGCGATGTTATCACTATTATGAATGGCAGTTCCCATGGAGGAGTTATTGGTATTCATGTGTTGATAAGTGGCTCCTGCCGTAAACTTTGCCGTTTCCAATTGTTTATGAAATTGATAGTCGGTGAAAAAATTATAGGTTTTGTCTAACGATTCAATTTTTTGTTCGGCATTATAATTCATTGCCCAATAGATCACATCCATCAAATCCGATTGCGTGGCTTCCGGAAAAAATTGTTCTCCGATAAGTCCGATTTCGTCGATTAAACCGGCATAATTTTCATTGGCATACATTTGAATTAAATCGGCAAAATTGACATTATTGGTGATGTAAGCCAATCCATCTTGAACGCTATTAAAGGAAAGTCCCATATCGGAAAAAGTTTCCAAAATGTTTTTAGGTTCGGGATTGGGGCTTAGTTTGATAGAACTAATATAGAAACGAGATCTAAAATTATGTGAAGTGTTGTTTTTCGGATGGATGTAATTGAAAAAAGGATCGATGTAAAAAATGCTGTTTTCGCGTCCTAAGTTACTCATTACCGATGGAGTATAGGCTTCGTCAGCCGATTTCCAAATAAAAAAAGCGGAATTTTCGTAGCTCATAGCATTGACATTGAAGCCATAATTCATACCTTCAATTTTTCGGTCGTGATAGGTGGCGTTGCCGCTAAATCGAACGCGCCTTTCGTAGTTGTTTTGGCGATAGCCTTCATCGGTATATAAATCCAGACCAGCCGTAAGGTCCCAATTTCCGATACGGCGAGAGTGAGAGATGTCGGTGCCGGTATAAATCGGATTACGGATTCCGTATAATACGTTGCGTCTCAAAAATGGCGTTACCGGATATTGTTCTTCTTTCCAGTAATTTTTCGACCACCAGATATAATCTTCATTTTCGGGATCGCCATAAATGCCTAAGTAGCTACTGATACGTGTTTCGGGAACAATGCCCGGACGAGCTGTTCGTACATTGATTAATCCGTTAAGGGCTGAAGAGCCGTAAAGGACCGATGAGGCTCCTTTCATCACTTCCACTTGGGCAATATTTTCCATCGGAATCAGGCTCCAATTGACATCGCCTATTTCGGGTGAATTGATAGGCATACCGTCCATCATGACCATTGTACGGCTTCCTACGCCGTAAGTCCAGCCACTTCC
>JAQUSR010000156.1 GCA_028710155.1 Bacteroidales bacterium
ATTTGAACGTAAATGTGGAATCGTTGATAGGTGATAAAACAATGATAGATAGCATTAAACCTGAATTATACGTAACCACAAAATTTGGATTGCCTACTTTACACGACATTATTGCTGAATTGAAACGCCCCGGACGCGATCCTCGAAAACGTTTTGAAGTGTTGGAATTTGATCAAAATATTCGCACCATCGAAGATGTAATCGTGGGAATGACTTTGCCCGGCATCGTAACCAACATCACTGCTTTTGGGGCATTTGTCGATTTAGGTGTTCATACTTCCGGATTATTGCATGTCAGTCAATTAGGAAATGGAAAAAGGGTAGAGGTAACACAAGTTTTATCGCTCAACCAATCGCTGACAGTGAAAGTTTTGGAAGTCGATTATGAACGCAAACGTATTTCGTTGGGATTGGCGTAAACCATTGTTACAATTATAACTTACAGTTTTTTAATAACGTTGAATCGTATTTTTTAAAGAAATTAAATTGATGGAAAAATATCATTATATAGCGAAAACATTCGCCGGTTTAGAGTCGATTTTAGCACAAGAGTTGGCTGATTTAGGTGCCGAAAATGTGCAAAATTTGGTTCGTGGTTGCTCGTTTGAAGGTAATAAAAAATTGATGTATCGTGTTAATTATGAATGTCGTACAGCGTTACGTGTTTTAGTGGTTCTCAAAACGTTTATGGTAAATTCGGAGCGCGATTTATACAACAATTTGAAAGAGATGCCGTGGGAAAACTACATGGATTCGATGGGATCGCTGGCAGTGGATGCGGTTACGTTTCACAAAGTGATGAAACATTCGTTGTATGTGGCTCAGTTGTCGAAAGATGCAATTGTGGATCGCTTTCGCGATAGGGAAGGACGCCGTCCCTCTGTTGATTTGGTTTCGCCCGATGTGCGAATACACGTTCATTTATCGCCCGATGAATGTACGGTGGCATTGGATAGTAGTGGCGACCCGTTGTTTAAGCGAGGCTATCGTTTAGGCTCGGTTGATGCTCCTATCAACGAGGTGTTGGCAGCGGGATTGTTGGCATTGACCGGTTGGAACGGCGAAAAGCCGTTGCACGACCCGATGTGCGGATCGGGAACATTTCTCATTGAGGCAGCAATGTTGGCAACTCACACGCCCTGCGGCAAATTTCGCAGTCGTTTCGATTTTATGAAATGGGTTGACTATGATGACGAATTGTGGCAGTCGGTACAATCGGAAGCAGATGAAAACATTCAACCGCTGACGTGTAAAATATCCGGTGCCGATGCTTCTCGAAGAGCTGTTTCGATGGCAAATCGTAATTTACAACACGTAGGCTTTTCGGAGCAAATTGTGGTTCTTCCGAAAGATTATTTTCGTACCACAGAAAACTTTGAAGGAACCATCGTTACTAATCCGCCGTATGATGAGCGGATGAAATTGGACGATACGGCCGCATTTTATCAACAGATGGGCAATATTTTCAAAAATTATTGTGCCGGCAGCGAAGCGTGGCTCATCACCAGCAACGAAGAAGCCATGAAATCGGTCGGATTGCGTCCTTCCAAAAAAATTAAGGTGTTTAATGGAAAATTGGAATGTCGTTTTTTGAAATACGAGATGTATTCGGGATCGAAAAAACGGAATGAATAATTTTGTAATCGTAATCATATATTACTGAGAATATTTTAAAGAGAAATATCGACAACTTGTCGATGTTTCTTTTCTTGTTTTACGCACTTTTTGGGACTCAAAAACAAATATTTGATAATTAACAATAATACATTGGAAGTGGCAAAGCGGATAAAAGGAAAGAAGTCAAAAAAAAATAATACAATAATAAATAATCAATAACAAGAAATTACTACCTTTGCACTCTCTTTTTAGAAGAAACTTAACATATTGATATTCAATGCAAAAAATTAGAAACATTGCTATTATTGCACACGTTGACCATGGAAAAACCACGTTAGTAGATCGCATGTTGCATCAGGCAAAATTATTCAGGGAAAACCAAAATACCGGAGATTTAATTCTCGACAACAACGATTTGGAACGTGAACGTGGCATCACTATTTTATCAAAAAATGTCTCTATTCGTTATAAAGGCTATAAAATCAACATCATAGATACACCCGGACACAGCGATTTTGGTGGAGAAGTGGAACGCGTGTTGAATATGGCAGACGGTGTATTGTTGGTAGTGGATGCATTCGAAGGTCCGATGCCGCAAACCCGTTTTGTTTTACAAAAAGCCATTGAATTGCATCTACAACCATTAGTGGTCATCAATAAGGTGGATAAACCCAATTGCCGTCCCGAAGAAACTCAAGAAGCCATCTTTGATCTTATGTTTAATTTAGGAGCTACCGAAGAACAACTTGATTTTCAAACAGTTTATGGATCTTCCAAACAAGGATGGATGTCGGATGATTGGAAAAATCAAACAGAAGATGTTACCTATTTATTAGATATGATCATTCAATATCTGCCAGAACCAAAAGTATCTGAAGGTAATTTACAGTTGATGATTTCATCGTTAGACTATTCTTCTTATTTAGGACGAATTGCTGTAGGACGTTTACATAGAGGTACGATTCAATGGGGACAAGAAATTACGCTCGCCAAACGCGATGGTACGATGGTGAAATCGAGAGTGAAAGAGTTGTATTTATTTGAAGGTCTTGCCAAAGAAAAAATTAAAACACCTGTTGAAGCAGGCGAAATTTGTGCGATTTTGGGCTTAGAGGATTTCGAAATTGGCGATACTATTTGTGATATTGAAACGCCCGAACCTTTAGTTCCCATTAAAGTTGATGAACCGACAATGAGTATGTTGTTTACCATCAACACCTCTCCATTTTTTGGCAAAGAAGGTAAATTTGTGACATCTCGCCATTTACGCGAAAGATTATTCAAAGAAACGGAGAAAAATTTGGCATTACGAGTAGTAGAAACCGATTCACCGGATAAATTGATCGTTTTCGGACGTGGCATTTTACACCTTTCTATATTAATTGAAACCATGAGACGCGAAGGTTATGAAATGCAAGTCGGACAACCACAAGTCATTATTAAAGAAATTGACGGTCAAAAATGCGAACCTATCGAAGAATTGACTGTTTTAGTACCCGAAGCCTTTAGCGGTAAGGTGATTGAACTAGTAACACAACGACGAGGCGACATTATCTCTATTGATACGGTTGGAGATAGAATCCATATCGAATTTGAAATTCCGTCTCGCGGATTGATAGGTTTACGTAATCAATTGCTGACTGTTTCGGAAGGCGAAGCCGTGATAGCACACCGCTTGAAAGATTTTCAACCATGGAAAGGTGAAATTTTACGTCGTCGAAACGGTGCAATAATCGCTAAAGAAACCGGAACGGCAATTGCCTATTCCATTGATAAATTGCAAGATAGAGGGAAATTTTTTATCGATCCGTTTGAAGAAGTATATGCCGGACAAGTCATCGGTGAACATATCCGTCCTGATGATTTAGTGGTTAATGTAACCGTTACCAAGAAATTAACCAATATGCGTGCTGCCGGTTCTGACGATAAAACTATGATTATTCCGGCTATTAAATATTCGTTAGAAGAATCTATGGAATATATTGCTAATGATGAATATTTGGAAATTACTCCAAAATCACTAAGAATGCGAAAAATAATCTTAGACGAATTGGAACGAAAGCGTGCTGCTAAAGTTTAAAAAAAAACTAAAAAATCCTTCTTTCGAGAAGGATTTTTTTTATAAAAAAGCAATCAAAAAAAATCTGATTTGTAAAATATGAACCATTCGTGTGAATAAAAAAAGGTTTTTTTTTCAACAGAGTTTTAAACAAAAAAAACGTGTTTTTTTGTAGCAACCTCATACTGAATTAAGACCAAAAATGACGAGTTTTTTATCATTTTTTTGATTAAGTTAAAATATGTTAAAATGTGAATTTTTTAATGCTTTTATAAACAATTAATTATGAAATATAATTGTGTAAAAAATAGATATTCAATGTGTTATGTAACTAATTCATAAATAATAGAAAAAGAAAAATCAAAAAAAAATTCTATTTTTTTATCAACGAATAGTCGAATTTTGTATTTTTGTAGCGGATTTTGAAACGAAAAA
The DNA here is from genome assembly GCA_028710155.1 of Bacteroidales bacterium. Taxonomy (GTDB): domain Bacteria; phylum Bacteroidota; class Bacteroidia; order Bacteroidales; family WRLA01; genus WRLA01. Next base: position 4,112 of record JAQUSR010000156.1, read on the forward strand.
TTAATCTTTTCGATTCATCAAATTCAATCGCAAATTAGTTAATTAAAGTTAAATTTATTTTGTATAAGAAACCAATAGTTATGACTACAGATCACAATAAAGTTTGGAGTAATTGTTTGGAGATAATTAAGGCAAATATAGCAGAAGAAGCATTTAAAACATTCTTTCAACCGATCATACCCGTCCGCTTGGAAAATAATGTATTGATTATTCAACTCAGTAGCCATTTTATTCGTGAATATATTGAAGATAAATATTTGGATATTTTATCCAAAGCCTTAAAAACAGAGTTGGGTAGTTCAGCAAAATTAGAATATCAAATTGTTGTAGATCAATCGCGTCCATCGCATTTATATATGGTTAATGTACCAACAGCCAATGTAAATAAGGAGAATTCTCCTATTCCGTTGCCGAATTTAAAAACCGTTCCGAATCCTTATGTAACACCCGGTCTCGGAAAGTTAAAAATCGATTCTCAATTAAACGAAGAATACTCTTTCGACAATTTCATCGAAGGAGATTGCAATCGCTTGGCGCGTTCTGCAGGTTTTGCCATCGCTCAAAATCCGGGGAAAACCGCTTTTAATCCATTCTTTATTCATAGCAAAACAGGTTTGGGAAAATCGCACCTCTGTCAAGCCATCGGATTGGAAGTCAAAAATCGTTTTCCGGAAAAAACCGTTTTATATGTATCTGCCGAACAATTTATGCATCAATTTGTTGAAGCCTCTACGCCCGGAAAAGGAAATCAAGCAGATTTTATCAATTTCTATCAAATGATTGATGTTTTGATTGTGGATGATATTCAATGTTTGTCGGGACGCGTAAAAACACAAGATGTCTTTTTCCATATTTTTAATCATTTACA
>JAQUSR010000157.1 GCA_028710155.1 Bacteroidales bacterium
CAAGTGTAAGAATCGCAAGCGGTAGCTGAAAATTCGTAAGTTTCACTTTCGTTGATCGTCAAATGCAATGTTACCACGCTGTCGCAACTCAAAGTATTTTGGAATGTTTGTACATAATCTCCACTTGCAGTGTAGATTTCGTTATTCCAAGTGTATTGGTCGCAAGCGATAGCTGAAAATTCGTAAGTTTCACTTTCGTTGATGGTCAAGTTCAACGTTACCACACTGTCGCAACCGAGTGCGTTTTGGAATGTTTGTACATAATCACCGCTTTCGGTGTAGATTTCATTATTCCAAGTGTATTCGTTGCAAGCGGTAGCTGCAAATTCGTAGGTTTCGCTTTCGTTGATGGTCAAGTGTAACGTTACTACGCTGTCGCAACCTAGTGCATTTTGGAATGTTTGTACATAATCACCACTTTCAGTGTAGTTTGTATTATTCCAAGTGTAAGAATCGCAAGCGGTAGCTGAAAATTCGTAGGTTTCACTATAGTTGATCGTCAAGTGTAAGGTTACTACGCTGTCACATTCGTTTTGATTGTGCAACGTTTGTTCGTAATCTCCACTTTCTATGAAAATTTCGTTGTTCCATGTGTATGTATTACATGCCGTTGCCGAAAATTCTGTCGTGTCTGAAACGTTGATGGTAAGATGTAAAGTTACAATGCTGTCGCAACCCGCCGCATTCGTAAAGGTATGCGTTGGAGCGATGGCAGGTGTTGTAGTGTATTCTGTTCCGTACCATGTGAAGCTGTTGCACGCAACGGCAAAGGTATCTTTGAAATTATCGTTGACAATAATCGTTTTCGAAAATGTGGCCTCAAAACCTTCATCATTGGTTATTGTTACCCAATAAGTCGTTGTTGTTTCCGGTGATACGGTTATGCCGGAAGTAGTTGCTCCATTACTCCATAAGTATGAATAACCGGCGTTTGGAACGGTATAAATAGAAAGATGATCGATAAATGCACGCTTCTTTCCGTCGTCATTGGAGGTTTGAATTACCATTGAATCACCATCGGTAGCCGCATTGAAAAAAATGAGCGTATCGCTATAACTGCCGGGCCAATTAAGAAATCCCAAAGCCGGAACAATCTGTTCTTGGTTGCCGACTTTGATTATTAGTTCTCCGTGTTCATTTTTCCATCCTTTTCTTCTAATAAAAACTTGAAACGGTTCAGAAAGATTCAACGGAATTGATGTAATTTTTCCAATATCAGAGCCTGAACCTATTTTGATGGAATTTCCTGCTTCATAAATTTTCTCATTGGCTGCTCTGAAAATTTCTTTGTTGGTTATAAAATTGCCTGTCGTAATATTATTACTATAAGCTGAAGTACTTGTCTCATCACCGCCTCTTAATCCGTTAAAATTCTCTTCTATAACGTTAAACACCGATAATGTAACCTCATTGCCATGACAAATGATACTATCCGAGACATAAAGAGTCATCGAATCAGTGCGTTCTACGCTAATATTATCAATAGCAGCTGGTTTTTGAGCACCTCCGCCAGAATCATTTTTCCAATAAAACACTAAATTATAATTGCCGGAATGTTCAAAATTAATAATGGTATCTACTATTTGCCAATCGTTTTGTAAATTCAATTTTCCATTTGTCAAACTAATCCATCCTGTAGGTGTTGGATCACTGCCAAATTTCATTCCATTAGCTTCTCCCGCAATTAATAGGACTGAATCCGGCACCAAAAATACACGAAGAAAATCATAATTGGATTCTCCATTCGCTCTCCAATTAAAACGAACACGCATCGATCCGCTCATATCGGCAATGGTGCGATAAGCATAAACATACGAGGAAGTATTGGAATAATTATTATAGAAACCATCATCAGAAATAAACAAGCCTTTGCCGGTATTTCCATTTCCACCGGCTGTTCCAATACACCATCGATTGGTTTGCGTACCATTTTCAAATTTCCAATATTGATTTTCCGTCTCATTTTCAAAATCGCAATCATAGGGAATAGCTGCTTTGGGACAATCGGTTGAAAAATGCCCGCTATTCCAAGAATATTCATTCGTTTCTTCGCAAACAGACTGAATATAGTAATAATAGGTAGTATTAACCGCCAAATCTTCGGCTGAATATTGAGGCGATGTAACGGTTGTCGGATTGGGTGCTGATGACAAATCAGAAATTTCTGTTGGTGAAATAATCACGTTCCACGATGTCTCAGCATCGCCTGTTGTCCATGATATATTAGCAGTATAGAAGGTAATATCACTCACTTGTAGATTAGTAGGACGCGAACAAGGAACTTCTGCAACAGAAATATCATCAATATACAAACCCCATTTATTTTTTGAAACACATTGAATGGCAAAATAGACCTCCTCTCCGGCCGTCAATGAAATTGAAGAAGCATATTCATTCAAAAAAAAGACCATCGAATCCCATTGTGTGTTCATTATCGTGATCGTATCACCCAATGCAACAAAGTTTTCTTTTTCTTTACCACTATTGGAAACCAAAACATTAAAACTTTCATCATACGTATCATCATCTCGTGTTTTCACCCAAAAACTAAATGACACCTTATTGCTCTGCAATATCATTTTTGGTGTTATCAACCAATCATCATTGTTTGGAACATCCCAATTCACGAAAGCAGATTGTGAACCGGTATGAGATTCAACATCAGAACTCTTCCAATAATCATCACCCTCAAAATTATATTGAGTCCAACAATCGGGCAAATTTGGTACAGTAATCTGTTCAAAACCTTCGTGATAGGGTAACGTTGTAATCTCGCAGTTTGGTAAAACCACCTCTTTAACCATAATATTATCAATAGCAGCCGGTTTTTGATTACCTATAGTATTATCATTTTTCCAATAAAACACTAAGTTATAATTGCCCGGATGTTCAATATTAATAATGGTATCTACTATTTGCCAATCGTTTTGTAAATTCAATTTTCCATTTGTCAAACTAATCCATCCTGTTGGTGTTGAGTTACTACCAATTCCATTATCTTCTCCCGCAATTAACAGGACTGAATCCGGCACCAAAAAAACACGAAGAAAATCCCAATCGTATTCTCCATTCGCTCTCCAATTAAAACTAACACGCATCGATCCGCTCATATCGGCAATGGTGCGATAAGCATAAACATACGACTCGGAAGAAATGGAATAATTATTATAGAAACCATCATCAGAAATAAACAAGCCTTTGCCGGTATATCCATTTCCACCGGCTGTTCCAATACACCATCGATTGGTTTGCGTACCATTTTCCAATTTCCAACATAGATTTTCCGTCTCATTTTCAAAATCGCAATCATAGGGAATAGCTGCTTTGGGACAATCGGTTGAAAAATGCCCGCTATTCCAAGAACTTACATTCGTTTCGTCGCAAACAGCCTGAATATAGTAATAATAGGTAGTATTAACCGCCAAATCTTCGGCTGAATATTGAGGCGATGTAACGGTTGTCGGATTGGGTGCTGATGACCAATCGGAAATTTCTGTTGGTGAAATAATCACGTTCCACGATGTCTCAGCATCGCCTATTGTCCATGATATATTGGCAGTATTGGAGGTAATATCACTCACTTGTAAATTGGTAGGACGCAAACAAGGAACTTCTGCAACAGAAATATCATCAATATACAAACCCCATTTATTTTTTGAAACACATTGAATGGCAAAAAAGACCTCATCGCCTGCCGTCAAAGAAATTGAAGAAGCATATTCATGTGGATAAAATACCATCGAATCCCATTGTGTGTTCAGTATCGTGATCGTATCACCCAAGGCAACAAAATTGTCTCTTTCTTTACCACTATTGGAAACCAAAACATTAAAACTTTCATCATACGTAGCATCACTTTTTGTTTTCACCCAAAAACTAAATGACACCTTATTGCTCGGTAATATCATTTTTGGTGTTATCAACCAATCATCATTGTTTGGTCTGTCCCAATTCACAAAAGCAGATTGTGAACCGGTATGATATTTTTCAGAAGAACTTACCCAATAATCATCTACATCATCACCATCACTATCAAAACTATATTGAGTCCAACAATCGGACAAATTCGGTACATCAATCTGTTCAAAACCTTCGTGAAATGGCAATGTCGTTATCGTTTCGCAGTTGGTGATGCAAACCGATTCGCTCAACAGCCCTTCTCCTTCTACGCAGACTGCATTTACTCGAAAACAATTTTCGCCCGATTCCAAGTTAGTAATCGTCGCTTCATTGGTTGTAGATGATAATGTTGAAAACTGATCATCATTTTTGTAAATATTATATGATTGAGCATCTGGCACAGCATTCCACGTGAGAAGAACTCCTGTTTCAATGGTTTGAGCCGAAACATTTTCAGGAATGCCACACGACGATTCAATACGAACATCATCAATGTGAAAATAATTAAAATAAGATAAGTTGCCGGAACGAAAAGCAATGTACTTTCCGGCTCCTGTATAGGATGACAACGGTAGAGAATATTGAATCCAATTACTACTATTAGTTGGAGTAATAGTAGAAATTTTAACAAATGTTAATGTATTAGTAGGATCAGTCATCACACCGATATCTAGTGAATAATAAGTTTGAGGAGTATAATAATATAACTTAACCGTCAAAGAGGCTATATTTGCAATCTCCGTCATCGGCATTACGGCAAAAGATTCTGATTCATAGTCACGAAATCGTAAACAATGGAGAGGACTATAAGACTCATCATCATAAATAAACGGTTTGTAATTATCATTAGTCGAAAAAACAGACCATCCTTCCGGCAATTCTGTAGAATCATCAAAATTCCAAAAATAAGGGTTTTGAGCTGTTGCGTTTTTCAACGAAATGATCATCTGTCTCGTCCTAAATAACCGTTACAGGTTTTTAGTGATGCAAAATTAGAAAAATCAATCACACAGAATTCTGTGTGATTGATTTTTTTTGTAAGTTTTTATTTTTATAGTACTTTGAAGATGCATTT
>JAQUSR010000016.1 GCA_028710155.1 Bacteroidales bacterium
AATATCTGTTCCCCAAGCCGATTCGCTGATAGTGCCGCGCAATACATTGTGGTGAACATAATCATAAATCACCGGAACAGTTCCATAATTAGGTTTGCTGTTTTTTTGATTAGAAATCATGCTGTCTTGCACAAAATAAAGCAACAATTTGTAATTTCCAGCAGTTAATTCTGTGAAAGCCTTATAGTAAACTTTTAAAGACAATTGATTTTCTTCAATTTTCGATTTTAAATCAATACCAACGGAATAGGGTTCTGCCAAGCGAGATTCAACTGTTGAGGTCCAATTGGGAACCATAAAATAGTTGGTGTTGCCATTTTTTACTTTATCGATAATGCCAACCGGTTGTGCAGAGATGCCATAAGTATTGTAATAAGTTTTACCTGCTTCAGTGCGAAAATCGGTAGTAAAATCGACGCCGTTTTCTGTAGCAGGATCTGCCAAATTGCCTCCGTGAATTTCCATTGAAATGACACGATGACCACTATTTTCAATCAACTCATGCGCTTTAGCTGCAGCTTCAGGACAGTTGATACAACGAATGGCAGTATAATCTTCCAATAAAACTTTTTTGATGCCGTCAAAATTGCCTGTTGTGGTATCATTGGGTGTAATAATCACTTCTTCGGTGTAAGGATTTTCTACTTTATCGCATGAAATCCATGTAAATGAAAGTATTACAACGGCTACTGCCATAATAATTTGAAATCTTTTTTTCATCTCTTTGTGTTTAAAAAATTTGATTAAAATGAACTTAAAATACTCAATGTTAAACCGGTGGATTGCGGTACATAACGACAAACACCACCTACGCAAAGTAGACCATCGCGTTGACGTCCATAACGCAAAGAAATGCGGTTGGCACCTTGTGTATAGCCGAATGCTACGTTAAAATAGTGCAACGGATCTTTATCTTCGTTATAGGTTTTATAATTCCATTCGTCTCCAACTGATACAAACCATTTTGGAGCAATATTCAATTCCAATAAACCCGACAACCAATCGCCGTCATCGTGAACATATTTATCTTTGCTGCTCGTCCACAATCCTTGCAATTCGAACCGCAACGAGGTATTGGTAGAGATATTGTAAGTCAAATCTGCCACACCGATATTGGCTAAAACAACAGCTCCTTTATCGTAAATATTATCTTCCACCACATGTTGATTGTAGTTTTGATTATAATACGATAATTTCATTTTGAATTTCTTGCTGAATTTACGTTCTAACTGAATGTTAATATCTTGATAGAAAGTTAAATCGCCCATTGAGAAAAGCTTTGCGGTATATTCGTTAGCATTCGGAGATTCGGTATCATATTCTTTTTTGATATCTTTAGCTAAAGAATAGTTGGCGGTAATAGTGGTTCCATATTTTCCGCCGATTTTAGTTCTTCGCGGAATGGTGTACATGGCTTGAACTTGCAAACCGGCTTCACCGTTAGGTTGTGTGGCATAAGGATACATTGTGGCTAAACTATAAACATGCTCTTTAGTAATTGCCGGTAAATAGTTAATATCCAACATGGAAGGTGTACCAATTTGATTTGGATCCGATTTAAAACTCATGTTGTCGATCCATTTATAGGCTGCATAAATTCCAACGCCTTTGGTCGAATAGGATAAAGTGGAATAAAAAGCTTGACCTTTTTTGTAAATATAATGGTTCATTCCGGAAGGGTCATTGGCTTTTTGAGCATATTCTACATACCAATCAACGCCGCCACCAGAAATGCCGAAACGTGATGCCCAAGCTCCTACATTACGCGGAATGACACCGGTAACAGCAACATCCATTGTAGCCGGAATCGGAGAACCCGTGATGGGATCTATGATGGTTAAAGTATCTGAAGTTGAAGAAATGCGTTGATCTTCGCAATCCATGTAACGGCTGATGAAACTACCGCCTAATGTAAAGCGTACTTTTTGTGAGGCAGCTCGCTCTTCTCCGTAAATAATATCGTTAATGGCGAGGTTGGCATCCAAACCTTTTACAATTCCGCGATCGTTAGTAGAGTATTTTTGCCAGAAATAGCGTTGAACGCCGGCAACACCGGTAATGGTGATACCATCATAAGGTCTGAATTTGGCATCAACGCCCAACATATTGTTATCGTAGCCCAAAGTCCACTCCTCGTAGGTACGGAATATCAAACCGCTGCCAAATTGTTCGTAAAAATGTCCGGCAGTCATTTCCAATTTGTCGTTTTTGAAAGAGGCAAACCAATAAGGAATACCAACGCCTTCGTAACGAGCATCATAGCCTTGCATAGGATTCAAAAATGCTTCAAAACGCATTCCTGCCGAGAAGTTTTTGTAATTATAAATGATGTTGGAATAGGTGTTCAAACCAAAGCGTTTGCCGTTCAAGGTGCTGTCGTTGATTCCTAACCCTTTGTCATCGGGATAATATTGTGCATCCAATTGAACGTTTCCGCGAACATTGCCGCCTGAAATGGGATTAAATCCTCCGTTATCATCTTGTGCATTGATAGTCAGTGGTAAAACCAATAATAATCCGGCAGCTATCTTTGTAAAAATTTTCATTTTTGTTCGATAAAATTAAAAAAAAAGGTTAATCATTCGTTGTTAAAGAATCATTAACCCATTAATGATGATTGATTATTTTTTCTCTTTTAAAATTTGTTTGACAACTTCGATGTATTGATTTTCGTCGCCATCCATATAGCCAACATGTTGCCAGCGAATATTTCCGGATCCATCCAAGATGAAAGTGTGTGGCGGCTCATTAACATTGATAGCGCGTTTAAAATCTTGATTGACATCGGAAAGAACTTCAAATTCCCATCCTTTTCCATTAACGGTTGGTTTGACGCGTGAAGCCGAACGAGAGTTGTCAATAGATACGGCATACAATTTTACGCCGGTTTCGTCCACCCAATCTTGATACACTTCGTTGATGGCATCATGTTCTTTCATACAAGGTTTGCACCATGTTGCCCAAAAGGTGATGATGATAGGTTTTCCGTTGTTTTTAATGTTAGCGGTTGAAAAAGACTGTCCATCGAGGTTCTTCAATGTAACATTAGGTAATTTGCCTAGATTTTTCAAAGTTTTCACTTGACAAAAAACTGTCGAGACACATAATATCAGTGCTACTGATAAAGCTAATCTTTTCATTGATAAGATATTTTAAATTAATTATTTATTTTTTTCAATTGAGCCAAGGTAAATTTGAACGAATATAACGAAAAAAATGATGGTATATTTTATGCTATTCCTTCTCCTTTTTTATTAAGTTTTTATTAATGATGAACGATCAATCGTTGCATCATGATTTTCCCTGAAGTAGTTTTAATTTGCAGAATATAAACGCCATCGACAAAAGCAGCGGTTGAAAAAGTGGTTGTTTCAGCGTTCAGCGTTTGATGATACACTTTTTGTCCTAACAAATTATAAACCGACAATTCTTGCATCATTACCCCACGAACTATCAACCATTGATCAGATGGATTGGGATAGACTTGACAAATAGGATTCCATTCTTGAACAGCAACTTCAATGCAGGCTTCTTGCGATAAGGCAGATTCTTCATTATCTTCGCAAGCGGTTTTTATGGAATAACAATAGTTGCCATCCGCCACCGAATCACGATAAAATGTTTCTGAGGTGCTGGCAATTCGATGATCGTTTCTATATATAATATAGGTATTTTCTACAGGATTAGTCGTCAGCAAAACATCGTCTAACAACAACATAAACCAATCAGTCGCATTAAAATGGCGAAAAGCGATATACACATCTCCTGAAAATTCCGATAAATCAATGACTCTTCGATACCAATCGCCTTGTGTTTTGGCATCGCGGGTTTCTCGTTCCCAATTATTCTTATCCGACATGGTTTCTTCAAAAAGAAGGGTAAAATCTTCAACTGCTGTCCCTGTCGTAGAGATGTAAACGCCATAATGTTCTGCCGCCCAATCTTCATCTTTGGCAGAAACCCAATAAACCAAATGGTCGCCATCAATATTAATTTTTGGAGTAATCAACCAATTATCAGGTGTTAAAGCTCCTACATAAAGCATAAATGAAGCCGATGCAACATAAAAACGTCCTGTATGCGGTTGTGATAATCCGGTTGAATCTAACATCCATTGATAACCGTCTCCATCGGCATCCATGGTGATCCAATCGTCGGGAAGACCATTTTCGAAACTTTCATTAAAAAATTCGCTTTTGGTTGTTGTAGGAGCTTCCCATTCTATCAAAACTTCCGCTTCTTCTTGATGAGCAGTTACTTGTGTCGGTGCAAAACAATCACCGATTTCCAACTCTACACAAGCATTTTCCGAAGGTACACTTTCGGAATTTTCACAAACGGTTTTTACGGTATAACAATAATATCCGCCTTCTACATCGCGATCCAAATAGTACGAAGTCGTCACCTCGTCAGCAATGACGATGCCGTTACGCAAAACGCGATAAGCCGTTGATGATGTGGTATTTTTATTGGGTAAATCAATATACGCCCGAATACACCAATTATAGGTCAAAGAAGAGGATAAATCTGTCATTTGTTTCCATGAACCATTGATGTTAATCATATTACCTTTTCCTGCAACTTGCGGACCGGCATCGCAACCGGCCGGATTGCCTGTTGAGGTATTGCAATGATAACCTATCCACAATTCTTCGGAGGCATCAATTGTTACCGGATTATTTAAAATAACAGTATTCCATTGACTTATAAACAAATCATTGACATCTACATCTTGTGACAACAGCAAAGTTTCCGGTCCTTGCGACTGACTGCCGCCTGTCCAAATTCGAATAGAATAAGAGCAAGATTTTTCGGATGGGACAAATTGAAGTTGCGTAATTTGATGACCATCAATATCCGTCAAATCGGTTGTTGAAAAGCGTTGTGCAACATCAAATTCTATGGCTTCTCCGGTTCCGATTGAAATGCCGCTCAACTCATCACTCCAACTGATCCAATGACCTTGTTGAACATCCGACCAATCAATTTCTACATCGTGATTATCCACGACGGCTTCTAAATTGACGGGTGGTTGACAAAAAGAATCCGGTTCAATATGAATAATGGCGGTTTGCTCTTCCGAAAAATCATGCTCTCCCGGATTTAATACCGTCAAAGCAAAATAACCGTTATATGATCCACTCCATCCCCAATTAAAATGAAAATAATCAGAAGCATCATAACCATCGCATATAAACGCATGTCCACCCGAATAATCGCTGCTGCCGGAATAAATCACCGGACGACCGGCATCAATTTCCGATTTCATCAACGCAATCCAATCGTTCGAAGAATAGTCGTTTTTTAATACAAAAACAGTCGAAGAATAGCCAAAATAGCTACGTAATGATACGGCTGCATCTGTTGTTGAAGAAGAACTTTCGTCTACTCCATAATTCATATCCACACTGACGCCGCATTGAAACATTAAAGTGGCAACAGCATCAATTTCTTCCTGCGATGCATCATTCAAGTGATCGGGCATTTGATCAAAGCGATAAGCCGTATGACCAAAATCGGCAGAAAGAGTTCCATAATTTGATGAATATGAATGCGATCCAAAACCACAAGATGGATATTGCCAATAGTTCATTATTTGAGCCATTGCAGTAGCTACACAACCGGCATATACTCTACCGCCGGGTCCGCTTGCTGCTGCCGGACATTGATTGTTGTAGGGAAAATTTTGATCCCACGTAGTAGTCAACAACGGATTCACAATCGCTTGTTGTTGCCCCTTTGTCAAAGGACTGTCCGATAACAATGTTCTCCATTGTGCTTTTGTAGCGGCTGTTGCAACAACGTTATTTTGCAATTGAAATACCATTTCATCACAATAGCGATTGAATAAATCGGAAAGACCTTGAGGCATTTCCGTTTCAACAAATCGATCTTTCCACGAATAACCCAAAATTGGTGAAACAACTTGTTGTGCAGCAACAATTACAAACGATTGTTCAATATTGAACACATACAAACATGGTATCGTTTCTTGATTCTGTTGAGCATTCAAACGATATGCTTCATCAACAGATAACAACTTCCAATCCGATACCGATTTTTGCATCGCGTAAAAACGTTGTGCCACTTTTTTTGCCTGATCAATATTAACATTCTGTCCGTTAGCCGCAAAAAACAACAACGTCATACACCATAAAAAGGCAACTCGCGAAAAGGATATTCGTTTCATATTATTTTTGTAAAAGATTTTCTTTCAAAAAGTTAGTCATTTTTTTATACAGATGAAACGTTGTGTTGCGTCCGGTATAAATACCATGATTGCTGTTGGGATAGAAAAACATCTCAAAATCGACATCGGCATTGACTAAAGCCGTAATCAAATCAACAGAATTTTGACAATGCACATTATCATCGGCTGTGCCGTGCACCAACAGATATTTCCCTTTCATTTTTTCGACATGATGGATTGGACTGTTGTCATCATAACCATCGGGATTTTCTTGAGGCGTTCGCATAAAACGTTCTGTATAAATATTATCATAATAACGCCAATTGGTTACGGGTGCCACTGCAATGCCGGTCGAAAAATAATCGGCTCCTTTTGTCATGCACAACGTGGACATATAACCGCCATAACTCCAACCGAATACTCCAATATGTTTGGCATCGGATAAACCTTGTTCGATGAGATATTTTGCTGCCAAAATTTGGTCTTCAGTCTCATATTTTCCCAATTGCAAGTAGGTCATTTTTTTGAATTGTTCGCCACGAAAACCGGTTCCGCGATTATCGACAGCAACCACCATAATTCCTTCTTGCGCCAAATAACGATTCCACAAATCACCACCTTTCCAACTATTGACAACAGTTTGTGATCCGGGACCGCCATAGTTGTTAAACAAAGTCGGGCAAGCTGTTCCCTCTTTCCATCCTTTCGGTTTAATGATGAAGCCATTCAACGAATAACCTTCGGCAGTAGTAAAACTAAAAAAATCTTTAGCGGCAAAACCGTATTCTTGCATCTTGGCTCGCATGGCGGCATTATCTTCCAACGTTCGCAATAACTTTCCATTGGCTTCGTGCATCGTGTAAACCGGTGGTGTGTTGGCATCCGACCAATTGAGAATGTAATACTTACAACCATTGCTAAATGTTACTTGATTGGTTCCTGTTGTTGTTTCTAATGGTTGAATTTTGCCTTTCATATCCACAGCAAAAACTTCGCGATTCAAAGGCGACGATTGTGCTGCTTGATAATAGACCAACTTTTTGTCGGCATTATAGCCCAAAATTGCAGTAACATCAAATTCACCGGTGGTCAATTGTTTGATTTCCAGTCCGTTCATATCGTAAAGATAGATATGATTGTAACCGCTTTTTTCGGAAGTTAAAATGAAATTTTTGCCATCGGGCGTGAAAACAAAATCGTCTGTAATGTCAATATAATATTGATTGGTTTCGTTATAAATTATTGTTTGTGAATTATTAACAGCATTTACAGCTAAAATTTCAAGATGATTTTGTAAACGATTCATACGATAAACAGCCAACGTGTTACCTTGAGCTGCCCAACGAATGCGTGGAACATAAATATCGGTTTCCGTTCCCAAATCGACTTTTGCGACTTTTCCGGTTTTTACGTTATATATCTGAATTTCTATCAACGAATTATCTTCTCCTGCTTTTGGATATTTGTATCGATATTCTTCGGGATATAATTCGTTATACATCGTCATTTGGAACTCCTTAACTTGGCTTTCGTCAAAACGATAAAAGGCAAGAAAGCTGCCATCAGGCGACCATTGAAAACCATCTGTAAAACCAAATTCTTCCTCATATACCCAATCGGTGGTACCGTTGATGATGGCATTTCGCTTTCCGTCTACTGTAACACGAGTTGATGTTTGCAATTCCAAATCTCTGATAACAAGGTTGTTGTTTTCGACAAATGCCACTTTTTTTCCATCAGGCGAAAAAACGGGATTTTGCACTTTATCTTCAGCCATCAACTTTGTAACTTTCTTGTTATCAACATTAAAAATATAATAATGTGCTTTGCTCGATCGCCGATAAATGGCTTCTTCGTCTGATGCTAACAACAATTGTTTTTCATCAGAACTCAGTTGATAGCCATACAACGAAACCGGATCTCCCTCAATTTGTTGATTAATTTCTTCACCTGTTGCCATCACGCCAAGTTGCTCACCGGTTTTATAACTATATATGTATAAGGTGTCTTGTTCGATACGCAAATACCGCTCGCCGTCTTTCAACGAATTCATGCCGTAAACACCTTTTGCACGTAATTTCCCGCTTTTAAAAATGTTTTCCAACGTCATATCCGTTTGTGCCGCAATTCGGTTTGCAAACAACAAAAGAAAAATGACGGCAATGATAGATGAATTTTTTTTCATAATTTAATTATTTCTGTTATTCAATTATAATGACATTTATTGTTCCGTTATCGAATTCTATCAGCCGCTTTCACCAACTTTTCATCTTTTTGAATGCCACGAGAAGCCAAAAGCAGAAAAATCATTGAAACAATCGGACTACAAGTGGTCAAATAATTAAAATGATAAGCAGCACCGGTTCTATTGGTAAGCATATCTGTCAATAAAAATATAGCTATCAACAAGATAATATTTAACAAAATGGATAATCGCGTCAAAAGAATTTGTTTTTTTCTGTTTTTAAATCTAAAAATTGTAATGAAAGGAACGACCAACGTTGCTACAATCAAAACCATCAGCAACCAAGCAAAAAAGGAGGGATAAACATTTCCCAATTGATCAAGAATGGCATCGGCACCGCTCAAACCATTAGCATTGAACGAAAAAAATGTGGTTTCGCTCGAAAAATCGGCGATGGGAAAAAAGAAAAATAAAAAACATGGCAATGAAGCCAAAAACAACCATAAACTTTGAATTCTTTGTATCATAATTATCATATTTAAAAAAGGCTGCAAAAGTAATGTTTTTATGACAATTCTTCAAGAGAAAAATGATGGTTTAAATGATTGATGGAAAAACCGTAAAATTTTCGAAGCATCTGATTTTTTTATCTTTTGATGATAGAACACCCGTTTCAGCCTAATGAATTTACATCTTATTAGAATGATTCATTGAACAATATGTGAATAAACAAGTAAAAAAGGCGTTGATGATTTTCGTACTACCAATCTTCATTTTTCATTGACAAATTTAGTTACTTTTGTACCCTTCAAATTTTTATAGAATGATTTATCTGAACAATAATTCGGCGAAAGCCGATCTTGCAACGCTCTTTCTGCTCCCCGAAAATTCGGCATCTTTAACCCAACTTTTGCCTACAGAAACGGCAACTTGGATCACAAAAGTGCTTTATAACCATGAAAAAAATCTTTGGGTTTATCAAACCGAAGATCAAATCATCGTCTATCTTCGACCTCATCCAAAAGCAGCCGACAAGCACGAAGACTACCGAACTTTGGCAGCTCAAGCATGGCAAAAAATGGAAGAATTGGATGTCAAAAACATAATAATTTCGGGACAAGCCACCGAAAATCAGTTTTTGGCAACCGCCGAAGGGTTGGTTTTGGCAAGCTATCGTTTTTCCAAATATTTCAGCCATTCAAAAAAACAACAACCAAAATTAAACGCGGTTTATATCAATTCAAAAACCATCGAACAAGAAAATGTGGATGCGTTGAATAATGTTCTTCAATCGGTCTTTTTTGTACGCGACCAAGTGAACGAGCCGGGCAACATTCTGACGGCATCGCTTTTTGCCGAAAGAATTACAGAAGAAGCAACATCGGCAGGTGTTTCGGTTGACGTGTTGAACAAAAAGAAAATTGAAGCGTTGAAAATGGGCGGATTGTTAGCAGTTAATCAAGGTTCTGACGAAGAACCCGTTTTTATCGTTTTAGAATGGAAACCCGAAAACGCCGTCAACAAAAAACCAATTACGTTGGTGGGTAAAGGAATCACTTTTGATACCGGAGGAAGTAATCTGAAAACAGACCGCAACATGGAAGACATGAAAGAGGATATGGCAGGAGGTGCCACCGTTGCCGCCACCATTTGTGCCGTCGCCAAAAACCATCTTCCGATTCACGTTGTAGCGTTGATTCCTGCTACAGACAATCGTATCAGCAACCGATCTTTCTTGCCGGGAGATATTATCACCATGCACAACGGCACTACCGTTGAAGTGGGCAATACCGATGCCGAAGGTCGCCTCATTCTTGCCGATGCCATTAGCTATGCCGACCATTTTGATCCTCAGCTAATCATCAGTATAGCAACACTTACAGGATCCGCACAACGCGTCACCGGAAAACATGCCATGGTGGGAATGGGCAACGACAACAAAGCCCTTCAACAACTGAAAACTGCCGGCGAAGAGGTTTTTGAACGTGTCGTAGAGTTACCTTTTTGGGACGACTATAAAACATCTCTTAAATCGGCAATTGCCGATTTGACCAATTCGGGTGGAGCCGAAGGCGGTGCCATTATTGCCGGAAAATTTTTAGAACATTTTACCAAACATCCATTCATTCATCTGGATATTGCCGGCGTTGCTTTTTCCAAAAAGTCGGAAGGATGGAAACCACAAGGCGGAACAGGAGTCGGTGTGCGATTACTTTATCAATTCTTGAAAACGATGGCGTGATTTTTTTACAACATTATTCTTTGTTTCAGTAATTTCTTTTCACGAAGATTTCGAAATTGCTATTCCTTGTTATTTTCGTATTACACCCAAAAAGACTACAAAATAAAAAACGATTTTACTTCTTGCAATTGTATTCGTTTTTTTCGACCTTTGCACCCAAAATTAAAAATTCAGAAAACGAATATTTATTAATAAACAATCAATCAGATAGACTTTTAGTCTTACGACAAAACCTTCGTTAAACAACCATCAAGCCATGGAAAATCAAGAATTATCAGGAAATCAAATATCCTTTCAAATTGAAGAAAAACGCCGTCCCGTTATAGGTATCACGCACGGAGACATGAACGGAATCAGCTATGAAATCATTCTCAAAGCATTACGCGAAAAAGAGATGATTGATTTTTTTGTTCCCGTCATTTATGGCTCCGCAAAAGCAGCCTCTGCCTTTCGCAAAAATTTGGGTCTCGAAGAGTTGATGATTAACCTTATTCCATCTACAGCACAAATCAATCGGAAAAGAGTGAATATGGTCAATATTTTCGACAAAGAGATAAAAATGGAAGTGGGACAACCTATTCAATTTGCCGGTTTTTTGGCTGCTATAGCTTTAGAACAAGCTGTTAACGATTTGAAGAAAAAACAAATTGATGCTATTGTAACAGCTCCTATCAACAAGCAACTGATACAATCACCAAAATTCGATTTTCCGGGTCATACAGAATTTTTCGCCAACCGTTTTGATAAACCTTTATCAGATGTGCTAATGTTTATGATTTTCGATACTTTACGGATCGGATTTGTAACAAATCATCTTCCTATGAAAACGGTTGCAAGCACCATTAATACCGATCTAATCATTCACAAAGCAATGATTATGAATAAATCGTTACAATATGATTTTGGTATTATGAAACCGAAAATTGCCATTTTAGCCCTTAATCCACACGCAGGCGACCATGGTTTTTTGGGCGATGAAGAGCAAAAAATCATCACTCCGGCAATCGAAAAATGTCAAGCAAAAGGAATGATGGTTTATGGACCATATCCTGCCGATGGATTTTTTGCCACCGAATATCGGCATTTTGACGGCATTTTAGCGATGTATCACGATCAAGGTATGGTGCCGTTTAAAGCCCTATCAGCAGGCGAAGGTGTCAATTTTACAGCCGGACTACCCATTGTTCGAACATCTCCGGCTCATGGCACCGCTTATGATATTGCCGGTAAAGGAATTGCCGACGAGCAATCGATGAAAAAAGCCCTATTCTTAGCACGCGATATTTTAAACCAACGCACACAATACGAAGAAATGTATTCAGATCCGCTCAAAGTAGGCATCGCCACCGAACTGATGGGTACCGTCAAAGAAGATGAATCCATTATTTTGCCCGATGACGAAGAGGATACCTTATAATATATAAGACTACGTTCATGCAAAATCCGTTGCCTACACACATCTACGAATCACGGAAAATCCCTAAATCGCACCCTATACGTGGTGAATTTTTTCGCGACCAAACAGCTATCATTCATTCTATGCCTTTTCGTCGTTTAAAACACAAAACGCAAGTGTTTTTCTCGCCCGAAAACGACCATGTTTGCACTCGTATCGAACATGTATTGCATGTTGCCACTATCGGAGCTACTATTTGCAAAGGATTGAATAATTTTGGATGGAATCTAAACCCTGAAATGGCGTATGCCATAGGATTAGGACACGATTTAGGACACGCTCCCTTCGGACATTCCGGAGAAAATGCACTCAGTCGAAAACTATCGGGTAAACGCTCATTCATCCACGAAATTCACAGCCTACGCGTTGCCGATAAACTGTGCAATAGCGGTAAAGGATTGAATTTAACTTATGGCGTTCGAGACGGAATCATCAATCACAATGGAGAAATTTTGCAACAACAACTAAAACCGACACCCAATATCAATCCATTGGAAACAATGACCGATCGCCTTTACATCGCATCCAGCTACGAAGGCTGTATCACTCGCTTTTCCGATAAAATTGCCTACTTGGGGCGTGATATTGAAGATGCCTTGATTGCCGAATTTATCTCCATCAACCAATTACCGGAAATAATCAGAGAAGCCGTTGGATCCACTAACGGTGAAATCATCAATCATTTGATTTTAGACGTGATCAACACTTCCAAAAACTCTGATGTCATTCAACTTTCCGACAAGATGTTTGAGAAGGTAAGTATTTTACAAAAATTTAATTATCAATATATTTACCAACATCCGATTATCAATACTTATAGCGAAAAATGCGAAAAAATCTTAGAAGAATTGTTCGATTTTCTTCATTCTACATTAATTTGTTATCAAAATAATTACGAAAAATATCAACAAGATAAGATTGATTTAGTCAAACATTTTGGCAATAATCTTCAAGAATATGAACAATTGTACAAGACAGAAGGATGGGATACAGAGACTATTGTATGCGATTTTATAGCAGGAATGACTGATAATTATGCCTTGAATGCTTATAAAGAAATGAGATTGCCAAAAAGTATCACATTTACACATTAAGATTTCAAAAAAACGAGAAAAAACAAAAGAAAAAAAACAAAAAGTAAGATTTAAACAAAAATTACACGTTTTTTTCACAAGCTAAAAACGGAAAGTTTCAAGAATAGAAATAAGAAGGATAAAATTATCATTTTTTTACAATTGACATTCAGCGTTTTACATTTATTTTTTTTGAATAAAAAAAACTCATAAAAAATATTTTGCTTTGAGGAAAAATATTACCTTTGCAGTCCCAAAAAATGGGGTCGTTTTTGATTTAATCAATGATACGCAAATAGATAAAGTACATGAATACGTTAAGTTACAAAACACGTAGCATCAACAAGGAAGGCTCTGATAAAGAGTGGATTATAGTAAATGCAGAAGATGCTATCGTTGGAAGGTTAGCAACAAGAGTTGCCATGATTTTACGCGGTAAACACAAACCGACGTACACCCCGCATTCAGATTGCGGAGACAATGTTATCATCATTAATGCCGAGAAAGTTCGTTTTACCGGCAAGAAAATGACTGATAAAGAATACATTCATCACACCGGATATCCGGGAGGACAACGGATAGAGTTAGCAAAAGCCGTGATGAAAAAAAATCAATTAACGATTGTAGAACATGCGGTTAGAGGAATGCTTCCTAAAAACAGATTAGGACATGAGCTTTTCCGTAATTTACATGTATATGCTGGAACAGAGCATCCGCATCAAGCACAACAACCGAAAGAAATCAACTTAAATTCAATTAGATAAGAATGGAAGTCATCAATGCACTTGGCAGAAGAAAAACTGCTGTTGCTCGTATTTACCTTAAAGAAGGGAGCGGAAATATTATCGTAAACGGAAGAGATTATAAAGAATATTTTCCCACTGCAATTTTGCATTATGTTATTACACATCCATTAGTGTTAACCAATGCAGCAGAAAAATATGACATCAAAGTCAACTTAGACGGCGGTGGCGTAAAAGGACAAGCCGAAGCACTCTGCTTGGCCATCTCACGTGCTTTAGTAAAAATTAATCCGGAAGACAGACCGACTTTAAAAGCCAAAGGTTATATGCGTAGAGACCCACGTATGGTTGAACGTAAAAAACCGGGTCGTCCAAAAGCTCGTAAGAGATTTCAATTTAGTAAACGTTAATGTATTTATACATCTATGTTTAGTATCTAAATTACCAAGATGTGCCTAACAACACCTACTTGGTAATTGGTTATTTAAGAATGTAAACATAACAAAAAATGGCAAAAGTATCATTTGAAGAACTTTTAAATGCAGGTGTACATTTTGGACACCTCAAAAGAAAATGGAATCCGGCAATGGCACCATACATTTTTATGGAACGCAACGGAATCCATATTATTGACCTCCACAAAACAGCTACAAAAATTGACGAAGCTGCTGATGCAATGAAACAAATTGCAAAATCAGGCAGACGTGTTCTTTTTGTTGCAACCAAAAAGCAAGCAAAAGACATCGTAGCAGAAGAGGTTCAAAGAACAGGAATGCCTTACGTTACAGAACGTTGGCCCGGTGGAATGCTCACCAATTTTGCTACCATCCGTAAAGCTGTTCGCAAAATGGCAACCATCGACAAAATGGCAAATTCAAGTTCATGGAGCAATTTCTCAAAACGCGAACGTTTACAAATTTCACGTGAACGTGCAAAATTAGAGAAAAACTTGGGATCCATCGAAAATTTAAAAAGACTTCCTTCAGCATTATTTATTGTTGATATTATCAAAGAAAAAATTGCTGTACACGAAGCTCAAAAATTAAATATCCCGACATTCGCCATCGTTGATACCAACGCCGATCCTAACTTGATCGATTTTCCAATCCCTGCCAATGACGATGCCTCCAAATCCATTCAATTAATTGTACGTGTAATGTGCGATGCTATTATGGAAGGTTTGGAAGAACGCAAATTCGAAAAAGAAAAAATGCCCGATGAAGCCGATGATTTCGACGAAGAAGGCAATCCAAAATTCTTTAACGAAGACGAAGAGGATAACGACGAAGAAAAAGATAAAGACGAAGCTCCTAAAAAAGGTCGTCGTCCACGCAAACCTACAGGAGGAAAACCTGTAAAAAAAGAAGATTAATAAATTTCTAATCAAAAAACGAAAATTAAAATGGCTACAATAACCGCTCAAGAAGTAAATAAATTGAGACAAATTACCGGTGCAGGTATGATGGATTGTAAAAACGCATTGGTAGAAGCAGAAGGAAATATTGATGCAGCAATTGACATTTTACGTAAAAAAGGTCAAAAAGTAGCAGCTAAACGTGCCGACAGAGAAGCCAACCAAGGTGCAGTAATTGCTAAAGCCAATGCTGACCATACTTTTGGCGCTGTTGTTCTACTCAGTTGTGAAACTGACTTCGTTGCCAAAAATGCCGATTTCGTAGCATTTACCCATAAATTGGTCGATGTTGCTTTGGCAAATCATCCTACCTCTATTGAAACCTTATTGGCACTCCCAATGGAAGGTCGTACCGTTAATGATCACGTTACTGACCAAGTAGGAAAAATTGGTGAAAAAATTGAAATAGCAGCTTACGAATGCATCGAAGCACCTGTTGTTGCTTCTTATATTCACACAGGCAACAAATTAGCTACCCTCGTTGGACTGAACAAAACAGCACCTCAAGCCGAAGAATTCGGTCATGATGTTGCTATGCAAGTAGCAGCTATGAATCCTGTAGCTGTTGATGCTGAAAATGTTCCTGAAGACATCGTTAAAAGAGAATTTGACGTTGCCGTTGAAACAACGAAAACTGATCCTAAAAACGCACGCAAATCGCAAGAAATGATTGAAAAAATTGCGCAAGGAAAAATGGCAAAATTCTACAAAGAAAACACCTTGTTAAGTCAAGAGTTTATTAAAAACAATAAACTTACTGTTGGTGCTTATCTCAAAGAAGCTGACAAAGATTTAACCGTAACTTCTTTCAAACGCGTTCAAATCGGTGCATAACATTATTTTTAATGATATTAAAAGCCTTGAGATTTCCTCAAGGCTTTTTTTTTACAACATCCTTTTAAAAATAATCCATATCTTAAAAACAAAATTCAAAACACTTTCATAACATATCCATTTTAACAAAATCATCAAAATAATAATCAACAATATTGTTAATGATTGACTAATAATCGATAAATTGATATTATTTTGAAAAAAAACTATCCCATAATTAGCAAATTTTTTTATACATTTGCAGCCTTAAAAAATATTATTCTTTCAAGCAAATGGGTGTTATAAGCGAAGATGATTTAATGCGATTGGTGAAGCCTCTACACTATTTGGGAGGAAAAACTACCGCTAAAGCAATTCTACGAATATTAGGATTGCAACGCTGTAATGAAATTTATGATTCAACATCTCATCTTAATGGCAGCGAAGCACTTGACGCACTCATTGCACAACTGGGACTCACCTACTCGCTTTCTGAAAGTGACTTGACACGACTGCCCAAAGAGGGGGCTTTTATAGTCGTATCCAATCATCCGTTCGGTGCTGCCGAAGGATTAATTATCACGCAAGCAATCTCATCTGTTCGTCCTGATGTGAAAGTGATTGTCAACTTCATGTTAGAACGCGTCCAGAACATTAGTAATTTTTGGTTTTCCGTTAACCCCTTTGAAACAAAACGTGACTTATTTAACAGCGGTCCTAATTTAAAATCGGTCTATAAATATTTGAAAGAAGGTCATCCTGTTGTGATATTTCCTGCAGGAGAAGTCTCTACACGTCAAAAAAATGGTTTTATCAGCGATAGATCATGGAATCAACCGGTAATGAAACTGATTAAAAAAGCACAATTACCTATCATTCCCATCTATTTCGATGGACGTAATAGTACTTTATTTGAAATTGCCGGAAAGATTCATCCGATGTTGCGTACCATCCTCATTCCTAGGCAACTCATCAATAAAAGACGACAAGTCATAAAAATGCGAATAGGTAATCCTATTTCGGTTAAAGAACAAGATCGCTACGAAGACTTAGAAACATATAGTCGCGTTTTACGACTCTATTGTTATGCTTTACAACTAAGTTTCAGAAGATTAGAGAAAGCTCCTATTCGAATGAAATTTGAATATCCAGAACCTTTGGCAGCTCCGGCTCCCGAATTGCGCATTTTAAGCGAAATTGAAATGTTGAGAAAAAATCCCGACACCAGCTTGATTTCTTCACAAAATTACACCGCTTTTTGTGCCCATCCGCAAGATATTCCCAATATTATGTACGAAATTGCACGCCAACGAGAGATCACCTTTCGCGAAGTGGGCGAAGGCACAAATAATGCATTTGATAAAGATGAATACGACGATTATTTCTATCAACTTTTTATTTGGGACAACCTTGCCAATCGATTAGTAGGATCTTATCGCATCGGCGTTGGAGCAGAAATTTACAAAGAACAAAATAAACTAAAGGGATTTTATATCAGCACATTATTCGACATCGACGAAAAATTAAAACCTATTTTTTGTCAATGTTTAGAATTAGGTCGCTCTTTTATTGTTAAAGATTACCAAAAGAAAATGTCGCCTTTGTTTATTTTATGGAAAGGCCTTTTGGTCATGATGCACAAAAAAAATGCTCGCTATTTGATTGGAGCAGTCAGCATCTCCGGACAATTTTCTGCCCTATCCAAAGCGTTGACCATTGATTTTTTAAAAAGCAATTTTTTCGATTACGACATTGCCCGATATATCAAAAATAAAGAAAAAACACGATTCAAACTTATTCGTGCTTTTGATCGTGAAACCTTTAAATTAGTCACTCGTTCCGACTTTAACTGCTTGGATGCTTTTATTAAAAGTATTGATCCCGAATTTTCTACGCCGGTATTAGTGAAACAATACGTCTCATTAGTCAACGCTGAAGCCATCGGTTTTAATGTCGATCCATTGTTTAACAACTGTTTAGACGCTTTAATGTATATGGATTTTCAAAAAACTCCAAAAGAAACTTTAGCCGGAATGATAAAAGATATGGACAATCGCAATGAAATGGCAGAATTTTTTGATATTGATCCTAAACTTTTTATCAAAAAGAAAGAAACGAAATAACACCTTCTTTAATAATTATCTACAATTATAAATTTTTTATGGATACCAATAGTTTTTTTAAAATCACTTACGGATTATATGCCGTTTGCAGTGTTGCCGATCACCAACTCAACGGATATATTTCTAATACAGTGATGCAAATCACTTCCGATCCCATCACAATTGCCACATCGTGCAGCAAAAATAATTTCACTCACAATATGATTCAAAAAAGCGGCATCTTCTCTGTGTCTGTTATCGACCAAGAAGACCGTCATAATGTCATTGGAACTTTCGGCTATAAATCAGGAAAAGAGACCAACAAATTTGCCGATTTCAAATACAAAATTGGTCAAACCGGTGCACCTATTTTATTGGATGATTCTTTGGCATGGTTTGAATGCAAAGTTATTCAACAAATTGATGCCATTACACACACCATTTTTATTGGAGAAGTAATAGATTGTGCGACTGAAAAAAATTCTCTTGTGCCTATGACTTATACTTACTATCGAGAAGTCAAAAAAGGAAAATCACCTAAAAATGCTCCCACTTGTATCGCTCACGATCCGGAAACTGCTGTAAAACAAGGAGAAAAATGGATTTGTTCTGTTTGTGGATATGAATATGATGCCACTATCGGAGACCCTGACAACGGAATTGCAGCAGGAACACGTTTTGAAGATCTACCCGACAATTGGCTTTGTCCTTTATGCTCGGTCTCAAAAAATAAATTCTTTAAAAAAGAAACTACTATGGAAACAAAACAAGACATTTGGGTTTGTAACGTTTGCGGTTACGAATACGACCCCGCTGCCGGTGATCCCGAAAGCGGCATTGCTCCAGGAACAGCTTTTGAAGATATTCCTGATGATTGGACTTGCCCATTATGCGGCGTAGGAAAAAGCGATTTTTCTAAAAAATAATTCATTATTCAATTTATGATTATGCACCATAGATCCGTCTATGGTGTTTTATAGGATCTTCATCATGCGAATTGACATTTTAACCATTTTTCCTGAAATGGTAAAAGCACCTCTTGATCATAGCATTATCAAACGTGCTAGAGATAAAGGCATAGCGGAAGTTTATTTTCACAACATTCGCGACTATTCCACCGACAAACATCAACGTGTTGACGATTACTCGTTTGGTGGCGGGGCAGGTATGGTAATGATGATTCAACCTATCGCCGATTGTATCGACCATCTTCTACAAGAACGCCAATATGACGAAATCATTTATACGGCACCCGATGGCGAACTATTACAACAAGGTATTTGCAATCAACTCAGCCTTGCTCAAAACATTATCATCCTTTGTGGTCATTACAAAGGCATTGACGAACGCATTCGGGAGCATTATATTACTCGAGAAATTTCCATTGGCGATTATGTTTTGTCCGGTGGCGAATTAGCTGCCGCCGTCATTGCCGACAGCATTATCCGACTGCTTCCCGATGCCATGGGTGACGAAACATCAGCCCTATCAGATTCGTTTCAAGACGGATTAGTTAGCCCGCCGGTATATACCCGTCCGGCAGATTATCACGGATGGAAAGTTCCCGACATATTACTTTCCGGTCATGAACGAAAAGTGATTGAATGGCGTTACGAACAATCAATGGAACGCACTAAAGAAAGAAGACCTTCTTTGTTAAACGACGAATAATTCATCAATATGATTTATAACGAAAGAAATACAAGAAAAGAACGAATCTTACAAGCTGCTGAATCGATGATGAATGCAGCTAGAACCGCTCCCAAAGGACGTGGAAATGATGCTATGGAAATCATCACAATAACAGAACAAGAAATACTGCATTTAGCCGATATGATGGATAAAATCGGTGAAGAAAAAAACGAATCTTTCTTTCATCGCGATGCCGACAATATTCGTCAAGCCGGTGCCGTTGTGCTCATCGGATCAAAAAATCAACCTTTAGGTCTTCATTGCTCGCTTTGCGGCTTTAAAACTTGTGAACAGAAACCCACCTCTATTCCCTGTGTTTTCAATTCAGTGGATGTCGGCATTGCCATCGGTTCTGCATGTGCTATGGCACAACGTTTGTGCATCGACACCCGAGTTATGTTTTCAGCAGGAAAAGCAGCCGAATTTTTAAACTTTTTACCCGAATGTCCGACAATTTTTGCCATTCCATTGAGTATTAGCAGCAAAAATCCATTTTTTGACCGTAAGCCTTTATAATTTTTACCAACAATACACGTTATCTTTTTTTTAAATTATTATTTATGAAACAACGGCTGTTACTATTAGGATGGATTTTTGTGACACTCATCTCCTACTATTCATTAGATGCTCAAGTAATAAAAGGAGGAATCATTTTTGGTGGCAACTTATCGCAAGTTGATGGCGACCGTGCTTACGGATTCAAACAATTTGGGTTTAATGTGGGTGCCACTGCTATTGTTCCTTTTACCGAAAAATGGTCACTTTCCATTGAAACTCTCTTTAGTCAAGAGGGCGCCCACCAAAAAGAGACCAATGTAACTAATGATTATCCCCTACCCATCAACGGATTAGATGACACATCAATCTTTTATTCCAATATCACTAATTACTATAATCTTCGGTTAAACTACGTTAAAATTCCCGTTTTAGTTCATTATAACGATAGACGTTTTTCTGTGGGTGCCGGCTTTCAATACGGACGTTTGGTTTCTGTCAAAGAAAATAATCGAATAGCCTCTGCCGACCCAAATGTTCCGCTACCACCCTATTACGATTTGGACAAATTTTCCAATAAAAACGACCTCAACATTATTGCCGACATCAAATTTCGCATTTGGAGCGGCTTGTATATCAATGCAAGATATTCTTATTCATTGATACCCATCAGAACGGTTAATATGGTTTTTGTAAAAAGTCAAACCAACGAATTGTGGGCTGAAGAATTGAAACAATTCAACAATACTATCTCTTTGCGATTGATTTGGGTATTCAACGATAACGCAGGAACGTTAAAAAAGCAAGGGACTTCATCGAAAGGGATATAATTGTTTATGAATCCAGAAACTTCCATAAAGACGATTGGCTTAAATATCTCATTTGATGCCGAAGGTTTTAATGGATGGTCTAATCATTCAACCCTACGAACAATAGCTTCTGTATTACAAGATTCTTTAACAAAAGTAGCTCGTTGTCAAGCCGATATAACACCATGCATTTCCATTATTGATGGATGTCATGCCGTCCATTTTATTGTGTGGTGGAATAACGTTCCCCAACTTCCTGATCAATTCCTTCACAAAGTCAATCGTTGTCTGCCTAACGACATCGTCATCAGAGATTTTTTTTCTACAAAAAATACTAATTCTGATTCATTAGAGCTAACATACGAATACCTTTTTCACAAAATTCAACAACCGTTTCTTAAAAATAGAAGTTGCTATATTCACCCTTTTCCGATCCAATTATCTCAACCTTCACTTTCCGATGAATCAATAAAAATTCAATGGAAAATATCATCAAATTTTCTAATTATTCGATTGACAGGAAAACAGTTATCTCCCCAACAAGCATTAGAAATTACAACCACCATCGTATCTGCGAAAACACTTTTACCTGCATACGGATTATATATCACTCATTGCCGATGTGCCGATTTTTCGCCCGATTATTCTCCCACCCTTTCATTTCCGGAACCAAAATGGTTTTTATCAGAAAATATTATGTAAAATGGAAAATGTCAAAGCCAAAAAATATCTCGGTCAACATTTTTTAACCGATAAAAATATTGCAGAAAAAATCGCTAATTCGCTTCAATATCAGGGAAATGTATTGGAAATTGGTCCCGGTATGGGAATTTTAACCGATTTTATTTTACAAAATCCAAAACTTCATGTTGCAGCCATTGAAATTGATCATGAATCGGTTGATTATTTACATGAACGTTTTCCGAACTTAACACTTTATCAAGAAGATTTTTTAAAATTTGATATACACCAAATTTTTAACGAACCTTTTGCCATTATCGGAAATTTTCCATACAATATTTCTGCACCTATCTTATTCAAATTGTTGGAAATGCGTGATATTATTCCAGAACTAACCGGAATGTTTCAAAAAGAAGTTGCCCAACGTATTTGTACCAAAGCAGGAAGCAAAGAATATGGAATTTTGAGTGTTTTATTGCAAACATTTTTTCATTGCGACTATTTATTTATGGTTCATGAAGGGGTCTTCAATCCACCTCCCAAAGTAAAATCTGCCGTTATTCGGCTAACACGAAAAGAAAATTTTCGCCTATCTTGTAACGAAAAGCTCTATTTTCAAGTGGTGAAAGCCGCCTTTAATCAAAGACGTAAAACGATGCGTAACTCGCTGAAATCATTTGCCGGAATTGAAAAAGTAGATGAAATCACCTTACAAAAACGACCAGAGCAATTATCTTTCGATGAATTTATTACATTGGTTCAAAAAATAGAATCATAAAATTTTCAAAGGATTCTCTTCGGTAAACATTTTTATTGCGTAGCCAACGTTCTTTATTATTAAAATTATTAATAATCTTGTCGTTTCTATTAAAAAAAAACGTTCCTTTGCAAGATATTTTTTAATAATTATGATACTGAAAATCAAGTTTTTTTCCTTATTAGAACAATTTCACGAATGGCGTATACACCATATTCGTGATAATAATTTTTTTATTATTCTCAGTATTTTCATCGGTATAGTATCTGCTTTTGCTGCCATTCTTTTAAAATATTTGGTCCATTATATGTCAAAAGTAAAAGATATTTTTCCTTTTAGTGAAAATTATTCTTACTTTATCCTTCCTTTAATTGGTATCTTTTTAACGATCATCGTCATCAAATATATTTTTAAAGACCGATTAGGCGAAGGCGTTCCAAAAGTCTTGTATGCCATTTCGAGAAAAAATGCAATTATTAAGCGTATCAACATGATAACCAGCATTATCGGAAGTGCACTCACTGTTGGTTTCGGAGGTTCTGCAGGATTGGAAGGTCCCACCATTGCCACCGGTGCAGCTGTTGGCAGCAACATCGGACAAGCCTTAAAACTCACCTATCGGCAAACAGCTTTAATGATTGCCATTGCTGCCGCTGCCGCTTTAGCTGCCATTTTTAAATCACCTATTGCTGCCATCATTTTTGTAATGGAAGTGTTGATGCTTGATTTAACCATGGTTTCATTAGTGCCGTTATTAGTAGCCACTGTTACTGCTACATTGTTTTCGTATTTACTATTAGGTAAAGATGTGATTTATTCCATCAACCTTACCGAAAGTTTTCAACTCAATGAATTCCACCTTTTTATATTATTAGGAATTATCATGGGAGTTGTAAGTGCCTGCTTTACAAAAGTATATAAAAGTTGCCATGTTTTATTCAACGAAAAAATCAAAGGATGGGTACCTCGATTATTGATCGGTAGTGTTGCCTTAGGAATTTTGATTTTTTTGATTTCATCTTTTTATGGTGAAGGTTTTGATGCCATTAACCTTTGTTTACACGGAAACTATCAACCCATTTTTTCACAAAGTTTCTTTGCGCGTTTTGGTCATTCGTTTTGGTTGATAGCATTATT
>JAQUSR010000017.1 GCA_028710155.1 Bacteroidales bacterium
GCTGAATTAGCTGTTTTGATGGAAGGTTCTTATGGTGATGATGAAATATTCATTACAAATTATGTCGATAAATTCCATCATTATCAACCAATGAATATGACTCCGGAATATGAAATTTTATTCCAAAACGCATTTAATGATGCAAGAGAGAGATTAAATATCAATACATGGCAAGAATTAGCTAACTACTATGTAAAAGGATTTGAATTGATGGACGGTATTGATATCACTATTGCTTATCATCCTTCGACACAAGATCCTAATATTGAAGAAACAGCAAGAGTGATAATTGCTGATCCTAGTACTGTTATCATTCCAACTGAAATTCAAAATATTTACAATGATTATCCGGTAATCAACAGCGTTGATATTAATGTTAAAGGACATGCTAATAATTCTTACATTACAGTAACACCTGCAACAACAGAGGCTGATCCTTACGATTTCGGTGGTGTATATTATGGACAAACCTCAGCAACAAAAACATTTACCATCTATGGTGAAGGTTTAGATCCGATGAGAAATTTCTCATATGCTGAATTAGCTGTTTTGATGGAAGGTTCTTATGGTGATGATGAAATATTCATTACAAATTATGTCGATAAATTCCATCATTATCAACCAATGAATATGACTCCGGAATATGAAATTTTATTCCAAAGCGCATTTAACGATGCAAGAGAGAGATTAAATATCAATACATGGCAAGAATTAGCTAACTACTATGTAAAAGGATTTGAATTGATGGACGGTATTGATATCACTATTGCTTATCATCCTTCGACACAAGATCCTACTATAATAGAAGCAGCTAGAGTGACTATTGCTGATCCTAGTACAGTTGTTATTCCAACCGAAATTCAAAATATTTACAATGAATATCCAATTATCAACAATGTAGATATTAATGTTAAAGGACATGCTGTTTTATCATATATTTCGGTAACACCAAAAACAGATGTTAATCCTTATGATTTCGGTGGTGTATATTATGGAAATACTTCACGTCCTGCAACATTTACCATCTATGGTGAAGGTTTGGATCCAATGAGACATTTCTCTTATGCTGAATTAACAGTATTGATGCAAGGTAATTATACAAGTTCATCTGCTAATATTGATCAAATTTTCCAATCGAATTATGTAAATCAATTCTATCATTATCAACCAATGTCTATTTCTGAAGAATATGAAACATTATTCAGAACAGCATTTGATGAAGCACAACAAAGATTACCAATTGATACATGGCAAGATTTAGCCAACTATTATGTTACAGGTGCTGAATTAATGGCTGGTGTTGATATTATTATGGCTTATCATCCTTCGACACAAGATCCTAATTATATCGAATTTTCTAATTTAAAAGTGGCAGACCCAACTGAGACTATTATTCCTTCAGAAATTTCGAATATTTATAATGAATATCCTTATATCGATCTTGAAATTAATGTTAAAGGATCTGCCGTTACTTCTTATATAACAGTTACACCTAATGATGTTGTAGAACCATTTGATTTTGGCGGTATTTATTTAGGCGAAACCTCTGAAGTAAAAACTTATACTATTTATGGTGAAGGTTTGGATCCAAGAAGATTCTTCTCTTATTCAGAATTAGCTATATTAATGGCTGATAACTCCTTCGGTGATGATAATATTTTCTTAACTAATTATGTTGAACAATTCTATCATTATCAACCAATGCCGGTAGAAGGTATTTATGGTGATTTATTTGATTTATCATTCGAACAAGCAAGTGAAAGATTACCGATTAACAATGCTGAAGAGTTGGCTCATTACTATGTAACTGGTGCAGAATTGATGCATGGTATTAATATTACTATTGCTTACAAACCTACAGAAGTTAATGCAATAGATCAAGCAAGAGTGAAATTGGTGAATCCAGAAGTTGCATCTATTGTTATTGCAAATTCATATTTATTGGATGAATTATATGTTGATTATCCAGAAGTTATTGATTTTGACATTAATGTTATGGGTCATGCCAATCAACCTGTTATTACTGTAGATCCTAAAGGAATGTACTCTTTCGAGCCTACATGCTATCAAGGATACTCAGAAATGATCAACTACACCTTTACAGGTACCGGTTTAGATTTGAATAAAACATATTCATTTGCTGAATTGTCAGTATTGATGGATAGATATATGAATTACACTGAAGGCGATGCTTTCCCGTCAGATTATGTAGAAAAATTCTATCACGTTACTCCAATGACGACTAATGCTGAATACGATCAATTATTTGCGGCTACATTTTCTTCATTGAAACCGTTAATGGATTTACAAGGTGATGATCCTGCAATTTTAGCCAACTATTATGTTACAGCAGAAGAATTGATGAACGGTGTTAACATTAACGTTATGTACACACCTACAGATAAATTCTCAAATGATACAGCAATCATGGAAATCACTAATAATGTTGCTCCATTAATCGCTTCGTATCCGACAATATTTGCTAATTATCCATTCTTTGATCAATGTATTATCGAAGTTAATGGTAGTGGTACCTCTCCAGAAGTTCAATTCTATGGTGATACCGTTATTTGCCAAGGAGAATCAACCGTTATTACTGCTGTTGATTTGAATGATTATACTTTTGATTGGTACAAATGGCAACATTCATTAGAAAACACTTCCGTTATCACAGTGGCTCCTACTACTACAACTACTTATTATGTAGAAGTGATGAATTTAGAAGGATGTGTAGGAATTGACAGTATAACTATTTATGTTAATCCTATTTATCATTTTGAAGAAGAAGCTGTTATTTGCGAAAGTGATGCTCCGTATGTTTGGTCTGTAAATGGTCAATCTTATCTAGAAAGTGGAATTTATGAATATAATCCTCAAACTGTTAATGGTTGCGATAGTATTTTTGTATTAAATTTGACTGTCAATCCGGTTTACAACTATAGCGAAACCGTTGTTGTTTGTAACAATGAACTTCCTTATGAATGGCACGGACTTAACTTAATGACTTCAGGTATATATAGCGCTCCATTTACGACAATCAATGGTTGTGACAGTATTTACAATATTGACTTTACAGTTAATTTAACGCACGATATTCAATTGACTGCTGATATTTGTGATGGTGAAAACTATACAGAAAACGGATTCAACTTGATTTATCCAAGAAGTGGTGTTTATACACAAAATTTACAAACTATTGAAGGATGTGATAGCATCATTACTTTAACATTAACCGTTCATCCGAATTATGTTGTTTATATCACTGAAAATGTTTGTGATTCTTATGAATGGAATGGAACAACTTATACTACTGATGGAGTGTATACACAAAACTTTGTTTCAGCAGCCGGTTGCGATAGTATGGTGATCTTAGTTTTACATATCAATCATAGTTATCATAATGAAATTTATGTTGATATTTGTCAAGGAGAATCTTATGATTTCTGTGGACAAATTCTTACAACGAATGCCAATGTTCCTTGTTATGGTACTACAATTAATGGATGTGATAGCATTGTTACTTTACATTTAACTGTTCACGAACAATTACCTGCAGAAATTTTAATTCCTGAATTATGTGAAGGTTCAATTTATCAAGATAATGATTTTACAGTTGTCGCTGATATGGATAATGTTAATATAATGCCTAACATTATAGCTGATACAGTTTATTTGAGTACTACATTTGGTTGCGATAGTATTAGAATCTTACATTTAACCGTATTACAACCATCGCCGATCAACTATTTGGAAGATGTTAATATCTGTATGGGTGATTTATATGATTTCTACGGACAACAAATCACAACAACCGGTATTTATACAACAGTTCTTACTGCTGCTAATGGATGCGATAGTTTGGTTCAAGTGAATGTAACTGTTTATCCTATTCCTATTATTATTGTAGATGCGGTAACGACTATTTGCTCCGGTGAATCAACAATTTTAACAGCAAGACCGTTTACAAGTCCTAACTCGAACTACGAATATTTGTGGATGAGAGTAAATATTGGAGCTCCAAATGATACAATTGCTATTGATGAACCTACTGTAAGTACAGGTATTTTAACTAATGATGGAAACTTACCAAAATCCTACATTTTCATTGCAAGTATCAGACACACTTTAACAGGATGTGTTAGAGAAACTAATGTAACTGTTACTGTTAATCCATTACCGGTTAATGCTCAAATTCACGGAGTTTCAGAAATATGTGAAGGTGAAGAAATTAATTTAACTGCATCAGGAGCACAAACTTATATTTGGACTACCGGACAAACAGGCGAAGTTATTTCGTTAGCACCGACAACTACTACTACAGTCGGAATGAGAGCTACCAACATTTACGGTTGTTCGACACCGGCAGGAACTTGGATTGAACATCCTATCACTGTCAATGCAGCACCTGCTCCGATTTTGTCAGCAGTTGGTGAAGCTCAAGTAATTAGCTTAGTATGGAATAATACAGATGCTGAAGAATATTGGATTTATCGCGATAATGCTTTAATTTCGACTACAGAAGAAACAAGTTTTGTTGACGAACAAATTATTGAAGGTTTACCATATTGTTATACTGTAGTTGCCATTTATGGCTCATGTCATTCAGTAGCATCTAACGAAGTTTGTACAAGAACGAACTTTGATGCCGGTTCGGAAGAAGGATCTATTCTCGATATTTCAGATGTTGAAGCATCAGAATACGAATTGTATCCTAATCCGGCCAATAATATTGCTATCATCCAAGGTGAAAATATGAAGACTTTGAATGTTTTCAATACATTAGGTCAAAAAGTTGCTTCTATCAATGTTAACGAACAAGTTAAATATAGCTTAGATGTTACAACTTATGAATCCGGTATGTATATTCTTCGTATTGAAACGAAAGATGGTAACTTCGTTACAAAACGGATGATTGTTGTTCACTAAATATAACGATCATAAATCATAAAAAGAAGCTGTCTATTAGGCAGCTTCTTTTTTTTAAGTTGATATTATCACTTGTGCAAATTTATGTAACTTTGTAAAAAATTTTTATCATCTATAAATCATTCTTAATGAAAAAGAAATCAATATAATATTCCTATTATGCAAACAATTTATAGAATCGAAAAAGATACCTTAGGGAATGTTGAGGTTTCAAATAAATATTATTGGGGCGCTCAAACACAACGTTCATTTCAAAATTTTAAAATCGGAAATCAAAGAATGCCGATGGAAATTATTTATTCGCTTGCTTTAGCAAAAAATGCAGCAGCACAAGCTAATTTTGAATTGGGCGTATTGGATGAAGAAAAGAAAGATTTAATTGTTTCGATTTGTGAAGAAATCATTCAAGGAAAATTGGACGAACACTTTCCATTAAGTGTTTGGCAAACCGGATCGGGAACACAAACTAATATGAATGTGAATGAAGTGATTTCCAATAGGGCAGAAATGATTAAAAAAGGAAAAATAGAAACCGATCACAAATATCTTTCTGCTAATGATGATGTTAATAAATCACAATCAACTAACGATATGTTTCCCACTGCAATTAGAATTGCAGCAACGACAATTATTATGGGACAAACTATTCCGGCTATTTGTGAATTGATGGTAACATTAGATAAAAAAATAGAACAATTTAAAAATATAAAGAAAATCGGTAGAACACATTTAATGGATGCCACACCATTGACTTTAGGTGATGAATTTTCCGGTTATCGGTCTCAAATGGAACATTGTGTAATGACCTTAGTGAACGCTTTGACTCATTTAAAAGAATTGCCTATTGGCGGTACAGCAGTCGGCAACGGATTAAATACACCACAAGGATTTGATCAATTAGCTTTACATTATATTCAAAAGTTGTCCAATATTGATTTCACGAATGCTCCCAATAAATTTGAAGCCATGGCAAGCCACGATTCAATGGTAGAAACTTCAGGAGCTTTAAAGCGTTTAGCCGTGTCAATGATGAAAATTGCTAATGATATTAGACTTCTTTCTTCAGGACCGCGTTGTGGCATCGGTGAAATTACGATTCCGGCTAATGAGCCGGGGTCTTCAATTATGCCCGGAAAAGTCAATCCGACACAATGCGAAGCTATGACAATGGTATGTTGTCAGGTAATTGGTAACGATGTTGCCATTACTACCGGCGGTATGCAAGGACAATTGGATTTGAATGTTTTTATGCCGTTAATCGGGTTTAATTTAATTCAATCGGCACAATTATTAGCTGATGCCATCAATTCTTTCAATATTCATTGTATAGCAGGAATTGAACCTGATTTGGAAGTGATTCAAAAACATTTGAAAAATTCATTGATGTTGGTAACAAAATTAAATCCACATATTGGATATTATAAAGCTGCTGAGATCGCTCAATATGCTCATAAAAATAAACTTACTTTAAAAGAGGCAGCTGTCGAATTACAAATTTTGACTGTTGAAAAATTTGATCAATTAATGAAATAAAAAATATTAATCATGTATAAAATTCTTAAAAAAGAGGAATTAGGGCAAGATACATTTTTGATGGAAATTTTTGCTCCACGTGTTGCTCAATCGGCTTTACCCGGACAATTTATGATTATTAAAGTTGCTGAGAAATCGGAACGTATTCCGCTAACCATTAGCGATTCGGATGCCGAAAAAGGAACTGTTTGTTTGGTTGTAAAAGCCATTGGCCATTCTACTCAAGAGCTGGTGAATTTTCAAGTTGGAGATGAATTTAATGATGTTGTAGGTCCGTTAGGAAGACCTTCAGAATTTGTTCATACGCCCATCGAACAATTGAAAAAGATGAATTTTGCCTTTATTGCAGGTGGTGTTGGCATTGCACCGATTTATCCTTTGGTGAAATGGATGCACGATCATGTCATAGCGGCTGATGTGATTATCGGAGCAAGAACAAAAGATTTATTGTTTTTCTTGGATAAATTGAAAGCCGTTGCAGACAATTTGTATATTGCTACTGATGACAATTCGTATGGTGTCAAGGGATTGGTGACCGATGTTTTAAAAAATTTGGTTACTGTTGAACACAAACATTATGATGAAGTTACGGCCATCGGACCGATGATTATGATGAAATTTGTAGCCAAAACAGCTCATGAATTAGGCATAAAATGTATTGTCAGTCTTAACTCGTTGATGGTTGATGGAACAGGAATGTGCGGCGCATGTAGGGTAAATATTGGAGGAAAAACTAAATTTACTTGTGTTGATGGTCCTGAATTTGATGCTTCATTGGTCAATTTCGAAGAATGTATGAAGCGTCAAGCAATGTATAATACAGTGGAAGGGAAAAAACAAATGGAGCAAGAGGAGAAAGAGGAGGGACACGAATGTCATATCGGAGGCATTGCCGAAGAACAAAGAGACAGAAAAAAACGTGTTCCCGTTCGTGAACAAGATCCGTTGGTGAGGTCTCATAATTTTGACGAAGTTTGTTATGGCTATAATGCCGAAGAAGCGGTTGAAGAGGCTCAACGTTGTTTGAATTGCAAAGTGCCACAATGTGTCATGGGATGTCCGGTTTCAATAAAAATTCCAACTTTTATTGCACATGTCGCAAAGGGAGAGTTTGAAGAGGCAGCCAAAGTGATCAATGAAGATTCGGCATTACCGGCAATTTGTGGTCGTGTTTGTCCGCAAGAATCGCAATGTGAAGGAAAATGTATATTAGGCAAGAAAGGAGATCCGATTGCTATTGGAAAATTGGAACGTTTTGTAGGCGATTGGACGCGTGAGCATCAAATTTCGTTTGATAATGAAGTTACGAAAAACGGACACAAAGTAGCTGTAATTGGTAGTGGACCTTCGGGAATTACTTGTGCAAAAGAGCTGTTAATGAAAGGTTACGATGTAACTGTTTTTGAGGTTTTGCACGAATATGGTGGTGTATTGGTTTATGGTATTCCATCATTCCGTTTGCCGAAGGAGACGGTTGTGAAATATGAAATTGAAAATGTCAGGAAATTAGGCGCAAAGTTTGAAAAAAATGTGGTGGTCGGTCGCAGCGTCACTGTTGATGATTTATTGGATAAAGAGGGATTTGATGCCGTATTTTTAGGAACCGGAGCCGGTTTCCCCAATTTTATGAATATTCCGGGTGAAAATCTTTGTGGTGTGGTTTCGGCTAACGAATTTTTAACCAGAAACAATTTGTTGTTTGCCTATAAAGAGGGTTACGAAACACCCAATTATATAGGTCAAAAAGTAGCTGTAGTCGGTGGCGGAAATGTGGCAATGGATGCAGCACGCACTGCCAAACGTTTGGGAGCCGATGTAACCATTGTTTATAGACGTTCATTAGAAGAGTTACCTGCTCGAAAAGAGGAAGTGCATCATGCTGAAGAAGAAGGAATTAAGTTTAATTTATTAACCAATCCCGTTGAAGTTATTGGTAATGAAAATGGTTGGGTGAAAGGAATGAAATGTATAAAAATGGAGTTGGGAGAACCTGATGCATCGGGACGGAGAAGTCCGGTAGAGATTCCGAATTCTGAATTTGTGATGGATATTGATATGATGATTATGTCGATTGGAACATCGCCTAATCCGTTGATTTCTAATACAACACATGATTTGGATGTTAATCGGAAAGGTTGTATAGTAGTCGATGAAAAAGGAGCTACTTCTCGTAAAGGTATTTTTGCCGGAGGTGATGCAGCGAGCGGAGCTGCCACGGTGATTTTAGCAATGGGAGCCGGAAAAAAAGCTGCCGCAGCGATTGATGCTTATATTCAAGATAAAAAATAATGAATTAATGTTTGTCAGTTAGATGAATTTAAGACAAAATGCCAATTATTCGTTGTTAGCGCCAACGAGTATGGGATTGAGAATCACTCCGTTGAATCGTCAACCCGTTGCTTTAAGCGATTTGTTTCGGATGCAGGCAACTAGTGCCGAGTCGAATGTATTGAGCATCGCGGCATCTTTAGGTTTACCGGTAAAGATTTTGACCGCTTTTGTAAAAAACAGCCCGATGTCGCAATGGATTCAACGCGATTTGCGATCTAGAAATATTGCTTATGAAGGTGCTGAGATTGAGCAGGGCGGACCTTGGGGATTTCGACATCAGTTGAATATTGCCGATAGCGGTTTTGGAATGCGTGCACCGTATGTTTATAACGACAGAGCGGGTGAAATTGGTCGAACACTTAGTGCAAAAGATTTTGATTTTGAAAGAATTTTTGCTCAAGAAGGAACTCAAATTTTACATATCTCGGGATTGGTTGCAGCACTTTCACCTGATACCGGAGAATTTTGTAAAACATTAGCACAACAAGCAAAAAAACATGGTTCCATAGTTTCGTTCGATTTGAATTATCGCGCTTCGTTTTGGCTACATCGCGAAAAAGAGTTGTATGATATTTTTCATCAAATTGCCTCTTTATCCGATATTTTGATCGGAAATGAAGAGGAATTTCAGAAGACATTACATATTTCGGAACAGGATATTGTTGAGAATCATATTATTGATCGCATCGATAGTTTTAAAAAATTGATGCAGCGTGTTCGTGAAAAATATCCTTGTGCTACGATGTTGGCAACAACTTTACGTCAAGAAGTGAGTGCAAACGAACATTGGTGGGGAGCCATGTTGCTACACGACGATGTATGGACGGTAATTGAACCACGCCAAATTCCGGTGTTGGATCGTATTGGTGGCGGAGATGGATTTGTGGGCGGGTTATTGTACGGTATTTTGAAAGGCTGGAATCCGGAGCGGTCTGCTCAATTCGGATGGGCTTGCGGTGCCTATGTAGTAACTTTGTTGAACGATTTTGGAACGCCTGCTAACGAAGACGAAATTTGGAATATTTGGAAAGGTAATGCACGTGTAAAAAGATAGGAAATTAGATGCAACAGTTTGATATTGGAATGATTGGATTGGCGGTAATGGGATCCAATTTGACGTTGAATTTTGAATCGAAAGGCTTTTCTGTAGCTTGTTTTGATGTTGATGAATCGTTACGAAAAGCGTTTGAAGAGGGGAGAAGTGTCGGCAAAAAAATACGTTGTTTTTCAACATTGCAAGAGATGATCGATCATTTGGAACATCCTCGCAAGGTGATGTTGATGATAAAAGCCGGTCAGCCTGTTGACGCAATGATTGAACAATTAGTAGAAATTTTAGAGGCGGGCGATGTAATCATTGATGGAGGAAATTCGTTTTTTAAAGATACGCAACGAAGAACACAATTTGTTGAAAGCAAAGGACTTTTTTACATCGGAACGGGTGTTTCGGGTGGAGAATCAGGTGCTTTGCATGGACCTTCGTTGATGCCCGGCGGGTCGTTGCAAGCATGGAAATTGATTCAACCGGTTTTTCAAAAAATAGCAGCAAAAACGTCTGATGGAATGCGTTGCTGTGCTTGGATGGGCGAAAATGGAGCCGGCCATTTTGTGAAAATGGTGCATAATGGCATTGAATATGGTGATATTCAATTGATTTGTGAAATTTATCACCTCATGCGCGACTTACTTAAAATGCAACCTGAAGCCATTCAACAAGTGTTTGAATCATGGAAAAATACGGAACTGAACAGCTATTTAATTGATATAACAGCTCAAATTTTTGCTGTAAAAGATGTTGATGGTTCACCTTTAATTGATAAAATATTGGATACAGCAGGACAAAAAGGAACGGGAAAATGGATGAGTATCACCTCTTTGGAAGAGGATGTTCCGTTGACTTTAATTTCCGAGTCGGTGTATGCCCGTAATTTGTCTGCCATGAAAAACGAACGGGTGACGGCATCAAAAATGTTTCCAAAAAACGAAATATCGATCAACGAAAACAAAAACGATTTTTTGGAACATTTTAGGAAAGCCTTGTATGCCTCGAAAATAATCTCTTATACACAAGGATTTCATTTATTGCGGATTGCATCTGAAAAATATAGTTGGAATTTGAATTTTGGAGAAATTGCTATGATTTGGCGAGGCGGATGCATTATTCGTTCTTGTTTTTTGGAAAGAATCAAACAAGCGTATGATAAAAATTCGGCATTAAATAATTTGTTGTTAGACGATTATTTTCAAAAAGCCATTCAAGAATCTTTAGAAAGTTGGCGAAAAGTGGTGTCAACAGCAGTTTTATCGGGCATTCCTATTCCGGCGATGACTGCTGCTTTAAGCTATTTTGACGGTTATACGTGTAATAAACTGCCGACCAATTTATTACAAGCGCAACGCGATTTTTTTGGTTCACATACGTATGAACGAATTGATCAACCAAGAGGTGTTTTTTTTCATACCGATTGGGAAAAGAAGTCAACAAAGGAGGAGAAATTAAACAATAATCCATTTGTAATCAAATGGATATAACGTTTGTGTTTGGTAATAACGAAAGATTTTGTAACCGAAGATTCTCGTATTCAAAGAAATAATCAAAGAGCTGAAGAAGAAAGAAGCATTTTGAATGAGATGTTAATGAATGCAAAACGTCCACTTTTTGCTGTTACAATACAAAAATCGTTGGATAAAATCAATTGAAATATTTATTCAGAATTTATTATAAAGTGGTCAGAATACAAATATAAAACAAAGAATTACAATAAAATAAAAAAATGATAACATTAAATAATCTTGAAAAACTTTTTCCGGAAACATTGACGGAAGAACAGAAAGCGAAAGCAAAAACATTGTTTTTCAAACGCATGGCATTAGAAGCACATGCTTTTTACAGCGGTAAGATGCAAACATTGCCCAAAGCCCCGATTTATGGATTTAATTGGTTCAACGTGTGGTACACTCCGGGTGTTTCTGCCGTTTCGACTACCATCAGAGACGATAACGATAGGTCGTTTCAGTTGAGCAACCGAAGCAATTTGGTGGCGGTAGTCAGCGACAGCACGCGCGTTTTGGGCGATGGCGATTGCACTCCTTCGGGCGGATTGGGCGTTATGGAAGGCAAGGCTATGTTGATGAAATATTTGGGTGGTGTTGATGCTGTTCCTTTGTGTATCAACAGTATGGATGAAAACGGGAAAAAATCACCGGAAAAAATCATCGATTTTGTGAAGATGGTGCAACCGAGTTTTGGTGCTATCAATTTGGAAGATATTTCGCGACCCAATTGTTTTAAAGTGTTGGATGTTTTACGCGAACAATGTCAAATTCCCGTTTGGCACGACGATGCGCAAGGAACGGCATGTGTCACCTTGGCCGGTTTGTTGAATGCTTTGAAATTAGTCGGCAAAAAATTATCGGAAGTTAAAATTGTGCTTTACGGAGCCGGTGCCTCTAACACTACAATTGCCAAATTGATTTTGACTGATGGTGGCGATCCGAAAAAGATGATCATTTTTGACAGTAAAGGCGGATTGCATTCGCAACGTCAAGATTTTGAACAAGATATGCGATATTATAAAAAATGGGAGTTGGCAAAAATTACTAATCCACATCATATTGAAAAAGAGGAAGATGCGTTTGTTGATGCCGATGTTTTGATTGCCTTATCGAAACCGGGACCGGACACTATTCGTCCGGAATGGATTGAAAAGATGGCAGAAAAATCCATTGTATTTACTTGTTCTAATCCGATTCCTGAGATTTATCCCTACAGAGCGCATGAAGCAGGAGCCTATATTGTAGCAACAGGGCGTGGCGATTTTTCGAATCAAGTGAATAATTCTATCTGTTTTCCATCCATTTTAAAAGGAACGTTGTTGGTTTCAGCTCGAAAAATAACCGATACAATGGCAATTTGTGCGGCTCATTCCATTGCCGATTTTGCCGAAAGAAGAGGCATTCACAAAGATAACATTATGCCGAATATGATGGAAGATGAGATGTTTCCA
This sequence comes from Bacteroidales bacterium, assembly GCA_028710155.1. Taxonomy (GTDB): domain Bacteria; phylum Bacteroidota; class Bacteroidia; order Bacteroidales; family WRLA01; genus WRLA01. Next base: position 12,798 of record JAQUSR010000017.1, read on the forward strand.
ACGGTTGCTGCCGATGTTGCCATGCAAGCCATCAAAGAAGGCGTTGCCTTGAAAACGATGACGTGGAACGAGGTTTATCAACAAGCTAAACACGATATTCAGCAATCGCACCAAATAACGGAGATGTTGCAAAAAGAAGGATTTATTCAAAAATTTCCGGAAGAAAAAATCAAAACGATTATCAAAGAAGTAGTGGCAAATGTTTAATCATTTAATTGACTGAATTATGTTTAAAAAATTAGTAACAGCCGTTTTATTAATCGGTAGCTTTTTGTGTAACGCGCAGGTTTATCAATTGTCGAATGGTGGTTTTGAGGAATGGGAAACCGTCAATTACAACGGAAAGACGGGAGATGAACCATTGCATTGGAATTCGTTTATCACGAGTTCGGGACAATTTTCCGGCGTAGGAGCCAATCAGATTTTCGTATCGGATGATGTGCGACCGGGATCAACGGGTATAAAAAGCATCAAAACAACTGCTCGAGATGTGATGTTGGGAATTATTGCCAACGGCACGTTTACAACCGGACAAATTAATATTGGAAGCATTTCGATGACCGATCCGGCCAACCATAACATCACACACACGGCGGAAGCCGATTTTAGACAACCGTTGAATGCCAAACCCGATTCAATAGTATTTTGGGCGAAATTTGTTTGTCCGAGTGCCACACAAGAGGCAAGAATGAGTGCTACCATTCACGATAATTACGATTATATGGATCCCGATAGTTTTGATCCTGAAGCACCGTCGCATAAAGTGGGTGGAGCGGTATTGAATTTTACCACCGGCAACGGAGCTTGGACTCGCTATGCCGTTCCTTTTAATTACGATTTTCCCGCTACGACACCGGAATATATTCTCATTTCATTTGCTACCAATGCTATTGCAGGATCCGGATCGGTAGATGATGCGCTGTTTGTAGATGATATTATGTTTACCTATAATGCCGATTTAAGCGATTTACAAATCGATGGAACGACAATTGAAGGCTTTGATGCCCACGTTTTCAATTATTCGTGGACAGCCGAATGCGATGCTGTTCAAATTCCGCAGGTTTCGGCAACAGCGGTTTCATCGCAAGCTGTAGTTTCGGTAGAACAGGCTACATTCTCTCAACCAATAGCCACTGTTTCTGTTACTTCGGGCGATCAAACCAAAAATTATGCAATTCATTTTACCTTTCCAACCTCCTTTGAAGATGTCGTTGAAATTTCCATTTGTGAAAATCAACTGCCCTTCACATTTGGCGGAGAAACGTTTTATGAAGCAGGAACGTATGGTTTAACATTTCAAACCGTTCAGGGATGCGATAGTGTGATTACCTTAACGTTATCTGTAGGTAACGAATATACGGAAACGTTGCATCCTCATATTTGCGAAGGAGAAACGTTCGAGTTTTTAGATTCTATATATTCAGAGTCAGGTGTTTATACATATACAATAACCTCTTCGGAAGGTTGCGATAGCGTTTTTACCATCGATTTATCGGTACATCCGAATCAAGAAGTGTTTTTGTATGATACGGTGATGCAAGGCGAATTTTATACAGAAAACGGTTTTAATTTACCGCCTCAAACCGAATTGGGAACGTTTGATTATCAATTAAATATATCGACAATTTTTGGTTGCGACAGTATTGTAAATTTGTCGTTGACGGTGATTGAAAATACAGCCGTTGTGGAAATTGAAAGTAGTGATGTGCAGTTATATCCCAATCCGGCGAGCGAAATGGTTCATATTACGTCGTTACAGCCGATATTGCAAATCGAAATTTTTGATATAGCGGGAAGAAAAGTAAAAGAAATTGTTGATCCACAAGTCTTTGTGAGTTTGGAAGGAATGGTTTCAGGAATATATATGGTGCGTGTAAAAACGAATTCTAATATTGTTTTCAAGAAGTTGATTATTAGATAGTTGATCAAAAACTTACAAAAAAAGTATAGATGAGTACTTTTTTTGTTTTAGGAAGTAGAACAAAAGAGCGCTAAAAGCTCGTCTAATCGAACTTTGTTGAAATAAGAGGTGATGTTGATTTGGTTGAATGCTTGAAGCAATGCCATTTTTTCATGTTGAACACCTTGTAATTGTTTCTCTAACGATTCTATATCTTTATAAGAGAAAAAGTCTCCATAGAATTTTACGTTTTCGATCAATCCTTTTTTGACATTCAAAGAAAGTTGAATAGAACCACCTTCTGTTCTGATTTTTCGATTGAAAGCATATTCGGGCGATTGTCCGAAATTCCATTTCCAAGTGTTATATTTTTTAGTTACCAGTTGCTCGATTTGTCTTTCTTCGAATTCAGTAATGGTGTCGATAGGGTTGTTGGTAAAGTTTTGTTGGATAAACTGCATCAAATAATCTTTGAATTGCAAGACAGATAAAGGAGCAGAAAGATGTTCGGAGATATTGGTGACGCGATTTTGGATAGATTTAACGGCTTTATCGGAAAATTTTGTTGGGTCAACTTTAAGGGCGTTGGTTAAGATATTTTTTTGAGTATCGAAGAGTAAAGTTCCGTGTTCTAAAACACGATCTTTGTAAAAGAGCATAGCATTACCTGATATTTTTTTACCATTGATAGTCAAGTCGTTTCTGCCGGAAAATTCGACAGGAATTTTTAATGATTGTAGTGCATCGATGATAGGTTGAGTGTGTTGTCTGAAATTGATTTCTTTTTCGTTAGGAGTTTTGTTTTTGAAAAAGGAAAAGTTGAGATTGCCCAGATCGTGAAAGACGGCACCGCCACCGGTTAGACGCCGAACGACATCGATGTGATTTTGAGTAATAAAATCTATGTTGATTTCAGCTAGTGTGTTTTGATGTCGTCCGATAATTACGGAAGGATGATTTTGCCAAAGCATAAAAATCTCATCGTGGCATTGTGTGAGAAGGTATTCTTCTGTGGCTAAATTGTGATAAGGATTTTGCGAAGAGAGCCAAAGGTAACGCATAAAGATAAGTTAATCATTAATGAATAAAAAACCGATTCACTAATTTTGAGGTTCAAAAAAGTGAATCGGATGAATGAGTTATTCTCGTTTCAGTTAAGATTCTTTTTGTTCGGTTTCATTATCTGTTACTAGTTTAAAACCGATTCCATGTACGTTAAGGATGCGAACATTTGGATCCATAGTTAAGAAGCGGCGAATTTTAGTAATATAAACATCCATGCTTCGGGCATTAAAATAACCTTCGTCTCCCCAAATTCTTACTAAAGCTTCGTTACGTTCTAATAAACGATTTTTGTATTCACAGAGGAGTGATAATAAAGAAGTTTCTTTGGTGGTTAATCGATAAACGACTTTGTTGTCGAGAGATAGTGTTTGACGAATAACATTGAATTTGATAATTCCAATATTATATACGTTGATTTGTTTAGTCTGACGACGGGTAGATGAATGAACGCGTTTTAAAATGGCTTTAATCCTTAATACGAGTTCTTCCATGCTATACGGTTTTTGTACGAAATCATCACATCCGGCTTTGAAAGCGGTAATATGATCTTTTTCGGAGGATCGGGAAGTTAAAAATAAAATAGGGATATTTTTATTGATAGCCCTAAGTTCTTTGAGTACAGCCAAACCATCTTTGTTGGGTAATGACATTTCAAGAATACAAAAATCAAATAATTGAGTAGAGAAAGCATCAATAGCTGCTTGTCCGTTTTTTGCCCAAACAATATCATAGCCTTTTGACACTAAGTGTGATCGTAGCGCTGCGGTAGTTTGATCTTCATCGGCAATAAGGATCTTTACATTTTTCATATTGAAGAAAATATTTAAAGTTGTGAAAAAAACTTATATAGTTTTTCGCATTACTAACGAAAAAAATATGCGTTTAGTGTATGGATGATAGTAATATTAAAAAGATAATTGTAATAATTATTTTTTTATAAAGAGCCACAATGACAACGTTTTTGTAAATGGAAAAACATTATTTTTTAACAATTATAGTGGTTTTCGGATTTAAAAAAACAAAAAAAAGTTTTTTTTAAGAAGATTAGGAGAGGGCTTGAATGTTTTGGATTAATTGTTGGGCATACATTTGATTGGAGTGTAAAGGGGTCAAGATTTCTTCTCTGTGTTTGATTTGAATAGATGAAAATTCCTGATGAAAACAGGCTAAAATTTTTTGAATCATCATTTCATCTGTATCGGCAACGATACAAAGTTGGTGTAGTTGTGTTCCGTACAGCATATTTTGATTGACCAAGCAAAAACGTCCGCTGAAAAGTGCGTGCAATAATTTTAATTTTAGACCTGTGGGTTGAAAAGTGATGAGGATATTGATTTGAGCATCTTGAATTAGTTGGTCGATTTGTTGAACGCTGGGATTGCTGTTTAATTGGATATGTGGATAAGGTTTTACAGCTTTGATTAAAGATTTTGGCGGATTTAAGCCGGCAATGACTACAGGAAGATCAATTTTTGAAAAGATATGTTTTACTAAATAGTGAGCAGCGGTAATATTTTCGTTGGAAGTTAAATCGCCGTGATATAAGATGAAATTTCCGTGTCCTTCTTGAATGTTGATGGTTTCATTAGTATGGAATACAGGGATGGTAAATACTTTTTGGCAGAATTTTGCGAAGAAATTTTCATCTTTTTCGGTAACGGTCAACACTAAGTCGGCATATTGGAGCTGTTGTTCAAATTTTTTTAATTTTTGAGATTCGATGAAGAAATAAAGCTTTCGCCACCATGAATGTTCGTTTTTTGCCAAGTGGGCATAATAGTCAGTTTCGATATTGTGTGCTCGAACAATTTTTTTTCGGTGGTGTAGTTGTGGATGATTTAAATAAAAACAAGTGTGAATGCCCTCAAAAAGAATAGGATAATCATCTAAAAGTAAATTTTGAAGTAAATGGTCGTTTTTTCTTGAAATTACAATGTATGGATAGAATTTTAAGTTATTGAAAAAGGATGTATTTCGGTGATAATAATAGACTTTTTCGCAATATTTTTCCAATTCCGGTTGCTCGCCGCGACCATAATCAAAGCAATGTAGAATGATTTTTATTCCATTGTTATATAATGATTTAATTTTGTAAAACATATCAATGGCACCGCCGTAGTTAGCAGGGTAGGGTATATTTAACGCGATGATATGTAAATGCAGATTTTCCATGTTTTACGATTTCTTTAAAAATGGAATTAGAATGTTCTCTAATATTTTTGATTCGTTGTCCCAGCAAAGAATTTTGGCAGCTTGAACGGCATTTTGACGAAAAAGATTCATTTGTTGTGTATTAGAGTACATTTGTTGAATTTTTGTTGCGATATCAGCGGCTTGGTGTGAGGTAATAAATTGTCCGATTTGATATTGCTCAACAATGTGTCGCATCTCGGGAAGGTTGCTGACTAAGACAGGAATTCCGGCTTGAATATAATCGAATAATTTGTTGGGCAGGCAATAGTGATAATTAATGCAAGAATCTTTTTCAAAGCTGATTCCTAAGACTGCTTTTTTGGTGTACATTTTTAATGTTTCAGGCGGTAATTCTCCCAAAAATAAAATCCGATTATTCCATTCCAAAGTAGCCACATATTGTTGCAATTGTTCTACAATATCGCCCTTTCCTGCAATCAAGAAATGAAAATCGGGCAACCATTGCATAGCATTAATCATTTCTTCGATACCACGGTCAACATTTACAGCTCCTTGATAGATGATGAATGGACAAGGGACATTTGGAACGATTTCAGAATTTGAAGCGAAAATGGTATCGGGAATATTTCTAACTATTTTAACATCAAGATTATATTCTTTATTAAATAAATTGGCGATAGATTGATTGACGGTGATAACTTGAGTGGCTTTAGGCAAAGTCAATTTTTCGATCAATTTCCAACATCGTAGGGTTTTTTTTCTGTTGTTTAATTCAGGAACGCCGCAAAAATATTCGTGGCAATCAATGATAAAGGGCTTTTTTTTGAGTTGATGAACGAAAAGGTTAGCTAAGGCAGTATCTAAATCATTAGCAATCAATAAATTATGTTGATGAAACAACAAAAAGAAAAACAATCTCAGATTGTATTCGGCATAAAAAAATGCTTTTTTTCTAAACAGCAGGCGAAAACGTTTTGTGGCATAATTTCGATGTAAGGGCAAACTTTCCGGCAACTTACGACCCACCAAAAGCACATCAAATCCTACTTTTTGCAACGTATTGCAAGTTCGACTGACGCGTTGATCGGTTACCAAATCGTTGGTTACACTGACAATTGCACGTGGTTTCAATGCATTAAAAATGTTAAAAATTTTACAATATAGGTTTTAAGCATTGAGCTCGGTTGTTTCAGAATAAGGCGTTTCGCTAAATGGCGTGGTGTTAGAAGACGATTCTGTTTCTTCGAACATTTCGTGCATTTTTCCATTCAAACAGCATAAAACACGACCGGGAAAAGATTCAATGAGATTATAGTTGTGCGTTGCCATAAAAACGGCAGTGCCTTGTTGACTGATTTCTTGTAAAATTTTCATAATAGCAGTAGAGGCATCGGGGTCAAGGTTACCGGTGGGTTCATCGGCGATGAGAATTTGCGGTTCGTTGAGCAAAGCGCGAGCAATAGCTACTCGTTGTTGTTCGCCTCCCGAAAGTTGATGTGGCATTTTGTGGATGCTTTCGGAAAGCCCCACTTTTTGAAGCACTTCCAATATACGTTGCTCCATTTTTTCTTTATCATCCCAATCAATGGCTTTTAATGTAAAAAGCAAGTTATCGTAAACGGTTCTATCGGTTAACAATTGAAAATCTTGAAAAACAATGCCTAATTCTCGTCTTAGATAGGGAATTTCTTTGCGTCTGATGGATGCCAAGTCGTAGTCGGCAACGGAGGCAAAACCATCGGCAAGGGGCAAATCGCAATAGATGGTTTTAAGCAAACTGCTCTTTCCAGAAGCTGTTTTTCCGATAAGATAAACCATTTCTCCTTCAAAAATTTGGAAGGATACGCCGCAAAGAATCGTTTTATCGCCTTGAGCAATGACGGCATTTTCAAAATTGATGATGGGCTTTTTGTCCATAGAAACAAGAATTTTAAACTATTAACTACGATACTGTTCTGAATCGACTAACGGCGACAAAGGTAAGTCTTTTGAGCATACGTATTAAAATTTTTCACTCGTTGCAAACGTATAATTATTTTACATTACTTTTGCACCCTCAATAGCGAAACATTATTTTATGAATGAAGAAATTATTATTTGCCTAGATATGGCAAAAGAATCCATGCAAAAAACATTGGATCATTTAGATAAAGAATTTCAAAAAATTCGTGCAGGAAAATCCTCACCGGCGATGTTAGATGGTATCAGAGTCAACAGCTATGGTTCGATGGTTCCATTGAGTCAAGTGGCAAATGTTACTACACCTGATCCGCGTCAAATTATCGTACAACCGTGGGATAAAAGCATGATAGCTCCTATCGAAAAAGAAATTTTGAATGCCAATTTGGGTTTTAATCCGCAAAATAATGGAGAAGTAATTCGTATTCAAGTTCCTGCTTTGACAGAACAACGAAGAATGGATCTCGTGAAACAAGCCAAAAACGAAACAGAAAATGCTAAAGTGGGTATTCGTAATGCCCGTCGCGATGCGATGAATGATAGCAAAGATTTCAAAAAGAACGGTATTCCGGAAGATGAAGTGAAGAAATTTGAAGCCACTTTGCAAAAAATGACCGATGATTTTATAAAAATGTCGGAAACAGCTTTTGATAAGAAAGAAAAAGATATTATGACCGTTTAAATCTTGCTTTAAGAAGATCAATGTTTTATCAAAGAACTATTCATCATGAAAAAAGAAAAAAAATCACGTTGGTATTTGAATAAATACTTAATTGCTTTTGTAATTTTTGCGGTTTGGATGGTTTTTTTTGATAATAACAGCATGATTCATCAATTAGAGTTGAAGAAAAAATTAACGGAATTGCAAAATGATACTACACATTATCAAGAAGAGACGCGGCGATTTCAATCTATGACACAATCATTGAATACGGATATAGAGATATTGGAAAAATTGGGACGTGAAGAATATCGCATGAAACGAGATGATGAGGTGGTTTATTTGATTCAAAAGAAATAGGCGAAAAGGCCTATTTTTTTGTTTTGTATAGTTGCTTTTTCAAAAGCAAAAGTGAGCCAAGAACAATGAAAACGCTGATGATGATCCAAAACGGTTGATCTGTTTTGCCAAATTCTTCAGCAGAAAAGGTGATCAAGTTGTTGAATTCCAAATAACTGATAACAACAGCAAATGCATTATTGACAAAATGCGCAAAAATCGGGACCCACAACGATCCGCTAATGACATATAAAGATCCTAACACGATGCCCAAAATCATTCGCGGAAAGAATCCGTAAAATTGAAAATGAAAACTGCTGAAAATGATTGCAGTGATGATGATTGCCCAAACACTATTTTTAGTCCATTGTTGAAAAATGTTTTGAACAACACCGCGAAAAAAGCACTCTTCGGCAATAGCCGGCAACACCGCCATTAAACCGATATTCAACAGCAAAATCCCCATTGAATGTGTTTCTAAAAATGTTTGAGTTAGACTATTGGCGTTATTTTCCATTATTTTCATCCATTGCTCAAGAGAATGCATCCATTCGGGAAACACAATGGAGGAATTCCATTCTTGAAGCATGGCAATAAAAGGTGTGATGGAAAATATTGTTATCAAAGAAATGGCGAAAGCTACCCATCCGCCGCATGTTTTTGTTTTAAAATAAGACCGGATATTTTGACCGCAACATCCGGCAAAAACGATGGCCGGTAATAAAAGCGTCCCGATTTGGTTACAACATTGCATCAATTTTTGAAAAGCAATTTGTTCAGTGGTAAGATTTTCAAAAGAAATAATGCTACTATAAACGACTTCTTTTCCATAAATGGTTATTCCTAAAACTTGGGCGAAAAGTATTGAAAATAAAGCACCTGCTACCATTATAAAACATAAAATCAAGAGTTGCAGGAATGGATGTTTTTGAGAAAAATCAAAAAAAAGCATCATAACCGAATTTTTTTATTTATTTTGCGGCAAAATTAATTGGAATTACGAATATTCAATATTTTTTTTGAACAAATTATTACAGACGTTTTTATGATACAATGCTAACAATAGGAAATATAAAATTTTCAGATTTTCCCGTGATTATGGCTCCGATGGAAGATGTTACGGATGCTGCTTTTCGTGGTCTTTGTAAACGCTGTGGAGCCGATTTGGTTTTTACGGAGTTTATTGCTTCAGAAGGGCTGATTCGCGATGTGCAAAAGAGTGTAAAGAAGCTGATGATCAACGATGAAGAGCGTCCGGTCGGGATTCAAATTTTTGGAAACAACGAATATGCTTTATGCAAAGCAGCGGAGGCGGCAGCTGAAGCTAATCCGGATTGCATCGATTTGAATTGGGGTTGTCCGGTGAAAAAAGTGGTAAAAAAAATGTGTGGTTCGGGAATGTTACAAGATCCGGCACAGTTGGTGGCATTGACAAAAGCGGTGGTCAAGCATGTTTCTATTCCTGTAACCGTGAAAACGCGATTGGGTTGGGATGAAACGAATAAGCCAATAGTTAGTTTAGCAGAACAATTACAAGATGTTGGTATTGCAGCACTTACAATTCATGGACGTACACGTTCTCAGTTGTATAGCGGTGAAGCCGATTGGACTTTGATTGGAAAAATCAAAGAAAATCCGAGGATATTTATTCCGATTTTTGGTAACGGAGATATTGTAGATGCACCAACGGCTTTAGAAAAACGCAATCGCTATGGTGTGGATGGCATTATGATTGGTCGTGCTGCGATGGGAAATCCATTTATTTTTAGAGAAATAAAATCGTTTTTTGCCACGGGTATCATATCTCCGCCACCAACATTATCTGAAAGAATTGCAGTGTGTCGCGAACATCTTTTGTGGAAAATTAAAATTAAAGATGAAAAATGTGCTTTGTTGGAAATGCGATCGCAATACGCACCCTACTTTAAAGGTATTCCCAATTTTAAACCTTTTAGAGTCAAATTGGTGCAGGCAGAAACTGTAGAAAATGTGTTGGCTGTTTTAGAGGAAATTGAACAAGGTTTTATTGAAAAAATATGAAAAATTCGGTTACCTTTGTTCCTTCAATAATTTCAAGCATTATTCATAGATAGTCATTGTATATTAATATGTTACAAAATATTCCTCCTTTTCTTTTGAACGCCATCTATGCAGTTCTTATCGTTTCGGTGCTTTCCGGAATTGTAGGAAGTTATATCGTTGCTCGGCGGATGGTTTTTTTAAGCGGAGGCATTACGCACGCATCGTTTGGCGGTTTAGGCATTGCTTGGTTTTTGGGCATCAATCCGTTTTTGGGAGCTGCCGTTTTTGCGGTGTTGAGTGCTTTGGGAATCGAGTGGATGAGCGAAAAGGGAAAAGTACGATCCGATACCTCTATCGGCATTTTGTGGTCGGTAGGTATGGCAATCGGTGTTTTGTTTATTTTTTTGACACCGGGATATGCCCCCAATTTGCAATCCTATCTTTTTGGAAACGTATTAATTGTAACACAAAACGAAATTAAAATCGGAGGGTGCGTTTTGGCTGCCATCGTTTTGTTTTTTGTAATTTTTTATCGTGCCATTTTGTTTTCAGCATACGACAAAGAGTTTTCTTCGTTGCGAGGCGTTCCGGCCAATCTCATCAACACCTTCGCCATGATTTTTGTAGCAATTTCTATTGTGATGGCTATCAAAGCAGTAGGATTTATTTTAGTGATGGCGCTGTTCACCCTTCCGCAAGCCATGAGCAGCATTTTTAGCAAACGTTTGTCAGAGATGAAGTTATGGAGTACGCTCATA
>JAQUSR010000018.1:0-10167 GCA_028710155.1 Bacteroidales bacterium
GTCTATTTTTTGCAGCTCTTCATTCAAGGCTTCCACTTCCTCTTTGGTCATGCCGGTTGTTTTGCGGACGGCAGCCTGTGCATCATCCATCTAGGCAAACTCATTGACGTATTCCGAAATGAAAGAGGTTGTCATATTCTTGAACTTTGATAGAAAAAAAACGGCTTGAAAAGCACCCTGCCATTCATTCGTTTTCTTTTTAATAGTATCGATAAAAGATCCTGTTTCTTTCAAACTTCGATTGTGTTCATCGATAACACCTTTCAGCGTTGCTATTTTTTTACCTGTTTCGATGTATTCTTTACTTCCGATGGTCATCTTATTCTGCTGATTAATCAGCTGTGCGACTGAAGCCCTGATGTTTTTGATGTTGTTTTCTACCTCTTGTCCGTTGATACTGACATGAATAGCTTTGTTAATTGATTTTGCCATTTTTTTTTGTTTTATATAAATATTATATGTAATTTTGCCGAATAAAAGGTATTGTTATGGAATTTGTATTTATTTTATTTGTGTTTCTTTTTTTAGTATATGAGTTGGTATTTAAAACTTTTATAGATTGGTTTAACGATTGGTTGCGAAAACCTTAATTAACGAGTAGCATCTTCGTATCCAAAAGCCATTTATTCAACGCATCAACAGATGCGCGTTTCCGGTATTGCACACACATTCATTTTCTTCCCTGTTTTTTCCATCGTTTCCAATAATTTTATTTTTTCACAAAAGTAAATCCGTTTTCTTCGTTTTCGTGGACAGCCCTCACCCCCGTCATATTTCCTGCTTTTCGCCGAATGCAATTTCCAAAACGGATAGGGCGTGTTCCGACTTTCCCTGCAAACCATATTGCCATTTTTTTTCTTTTCGATGAAAAAAATACTGTAATTCTGCCAATTGAAAAATAATAAAATAAACTGTCAAATGCGTGGTTCGACAAAGGTTTTATTGCTTTTTTTGAGGATATTACCGTATTTTGTCCAAATGATTTTGTCGGCAGCATCCGAAAAATGGGTGGCTTCTTCAGGAAGGACACCACTGGTCTTTCGTTCCGAAGATTTGTCTTTCTCTAATTTCCCGTTCACATCCTTCACCATGGCGTTATTCATGCTGATTAGTGTGTAACGACAGCGTGTTCCATTGAAGCGGACTAAAGGATAATCGGTTCGTTCTTCTTTCAAAATAATGCCCCACAATAGATATTTATCCGATTGAGGCGGTTCCATGCCTTGATGGACACGCTCTTCAACCTTCCAACCCTCTTTTTTGAGGTAATCGACTGCCTGTGCGTTGAAAGATTTGCTGTTGACAATATTGGGATTACGACTGTCGCCATAACGGTCGCGGTAATAAATGATGCGTTTGTTTTGATGATGGCGGTAATAATTACTGAAATTGTTGCAAAGTTCTTTAATGAGAATATTGGAGTTGCCTTCGGGTTTTACAAAAAATTCGTTGATGAAATTGTTGACCGGTTGTTTGGTGGCAATTCCGGTGGCAAAATCAAAATTGCGCTCTTGAACCACGCAAAACAGTGAGATGGAGCTTCCCCAATCGGGAACGATTTCGATTGGCAAAGCGGGATTGCAATCTTTGTCGTAGAGCGAATTTTGATACGACAGCAACTCCATGTCGAAGTCGGATTTCTTTGCCGACTGTAATATTCCTGCTTCGTCCAAAGCGTTGTAATAGATTTGCTTTTCTTCGTTGATAGCGTAAAAACAATCTTCCACTTTGTCGAACATATAATTCATAATTTCGATTAGGAATATGAGGGACGGGAGTTTTGTCCGTTGATTTCGGATGTAAGACAGCCCTACGTGATCAAGGTTATCGAAAGCATTGGAACACGTGAAAAGCAAATCGTCTTTTGATACGAAAGGTGTTATTTGTCGTTTCAGCCGTGAAATTTCGTTGTATAATTCAGTGAATTGTTTCGGTTCTTTGATGTCGAGTAGTTCCATCTGCATTTTTACCACACGATTCCAAACACTAAACAGGTTGATTCCTTTTTCAGTTTCGTAGTAGTTGGCATAATCCAAAATCCACCGACCTTTTTTAGTAGGTGGCATAGAAGTGCTGTATTTGAAACCGTGATGAATGGCAACAGGTTTACCGGACGGTTTGCCAAAATACTCCAAATTGCCACGGTTGGTTGGCGACACCTCAAGGTCGTATTGTTCTTTGTTGATGGTAAGAGCTTCGTCCAAAATTTCATAGTCGCTGTTGGCACCACGTCCGCTTCCTTTTTCTGCCTGCGTGATCATGGCAAAGGTGGTTCCGTTTGAAAACGTGATCATGTTGTCAAACTTGGCTATTTCTTCGTAGGGTTTATCGAAATAGGCAGGTGGTTTTTGTCCGATAACGTAGTTGATTCCTTTTTCGTATCCGCGCTCATTCAGTGTTTTGAGGGCTGAAGGCAGTGTTCGTGTAAGCAGCTGACCGATGGTTTGACCGGTGAGTGTGATAACGGATTTAGGCATCCAACGGATACATCTGTCCATAGTGTTACCAATATCGTAAGATTTACCGGTGGCACGACCTTCAACAGCTACGTGTTTCTTTGGTATCAAAAGTAAACCCGGCAACTGAGCGCGGTTGATTTGTAGATTAATATCCATTTTACGAATTGATTATTTCTGCGGCTTCGGTATCGGTAATCTCGGTTGGGATGGATTCCAAAAAACGTTGGCGGATGGATTGAGGCAGCCGCATAATCTCTTCCTCTGTGAAATTAACCATGTTGCCGTTTAGGTTGAATTGAATGTAGATGTTGTTCTTTTCGATGTGTTTTGGGTCTATTTTCACCGGTGGTAAAGTGGCGATATATTTTTGAAGTGTCGCCAAGTTTTTAGCAATGGCAGCGAGGTTGGGAGCCGACACAACCTCGCCGTTCTCGTTAATTTCTAATTTGCGGTCGCGTTCTTCAGCAATCTCGGTGAGTAGTGTTTCGATAAACCACGATTCAATAAAATCTCTGTCAACAGGGCTTGTTTTGTTCCAGAAACGAATGGCATTGTCAACATCGGCAAAGGCTTGAGAACGCGACAAACCGGGATAAAGCAGTTGCAGTTTTTTCATGGCTACGTGTTTGGTCGGGTATTGGCGTAGAATGCCATAAGCCGACTGCCATCGGTTTAAAATTTCGGTTTGAGCCGGTGATAGTTTGGCACTTTCGCCTGATCGATAATACAACGATATTTCGTTAAAGTCTTTTTCGGCGATGGAGATGGTTGATGGTTTTGGCATGATTGATTCGATTGAAAAGTTGGTGATTTATCGGTTGTTGGTCGGTGTTTTGCGTAATCGGTTGTTAATCTCTTTGACTACGGAGCGAAACTCAGTTTTCAGGTTGGTAAGTTTCAGCATCGTTGCTGTGCGTTTGTCGCCTTCGGGCATGGGATGTGGCTCCGGCAATCGTGTAATGGATTGGTAGTTTAACATGTTTTCCGTTTTTGTAATGGATGAAGCCAAAGCGTTTTTGCGTTTGACTAACTGCAAATCGGAAACATCCGAAAATGTTTTTTTAGTCGTATTTTTGGTTGGCGGATCAGGGTTAAGCAACGTGTTTGCCTGTTGGTTGATGTCAGCGATTTTTCGCAACAACGGCGCACTCAAAGCTGCATCGTGGCAGCATCGGAAATAGTCTTCTTTAGTATTATAAAGTTGGTCGTAAATGGCAATCACCGGTTTTCGGGCTTTAATGATGTCGGAGCGTTGTTTACAGGCTGTTTTATCGTTGGATTCACCAATAAGATATAGTTCGTTTTGCTTTTTAGCCAAAAATGTATAAAGATGTGTGATTAACGTTTTAGCTTCTACAATGGTTTTGGAAAGTGCGGTCGGTTTTAGGACGACAGGCTTTTTGGCTACGTTTTTTTGATTTTGATGCGTTGCCTGAGCAATCAGTTGCGCATTGGAGCATCGTTGATTAAAAAGCAGCTCCATAGGGATTCCTGCCAATTTTTTCAATTCATATTCCAACTGTTGTGCCTGATATTTTGGCGAGCTTTGTTTGAAGATGCGTATTTGCATTTTGTTGTTGGAGTAGCGTTCCAAAAGTTGGATGCCTTCTTCCCAATTAAGGCTGTCGGTAAGCCATCGGATGATTTCTTGATTCATACTTTTTTTTATTGTGTAGCAAAAGTAGCTTGGAAATTTCCGACTGTTGTGGACATAAAAAAACCACCCTGTTATGAGTGGTTTGTTAGCTGTTTCGATGGGTTTGCTTTTAATCAAATCAATTGAATACGACTTAATTCTTCTTGAAAATGATGCAGCCCTGTTTGCATTTTTTGTACTGTTTTCTTGGAGGGTTTGCTGACACCGGTAACATAATGGTTAAGCTGTTTTCTGTTGATGCCCGTAATGGCTTGCAAACCGGAAAGACTTAATTTGTCTTTGAATAGTTGCAAGAAACTGGATGTGTCATAAACAAACGCAAAATCAAGTTCTTCGTTGCACCATCCTTTGTTTAAAAATTCGTTATAGGCATCAAAAAAATCTTTTTTGGCTTCTTCGGCTGTTTCGCCAAATCCATTGAAACCATAAGATTCTTTACTGTCTGTGTAAACGGCATAAAGCCCGTCATTGCCGCGTTCTATTATTGCTTTTATCGTTTTCATTGTGCATTGATATTTTTATAATTTGACACCTGATTGTTTTTTTATACTGTTTAAAGTTCCATTGGGAATCTCTTTCGCATCGTGGCGTGGAATGGTAAAATGCTGATTTGTAATGGGACTGTACCAACTTTCATGGTTAGACAATTCTCCGTCAAAATAGCAACCTGCCGATTTTAATTTTCTAATCAATTCGCTTTTTTTCATCCATTATTCCGTTTTTTTTGCGGGTGCAAAGATAGACATTTGTCTATTATATAAACATTTTTTGAAAAAAAAAAGGACCCACCAAAGCGGGTTCTGAAAAAACAAAAAACAATTTATGAACAAGTTCTCAGGCTTTTTATAGTTCGTATGGAGATTTTTCGGGGAAAAGTTTCAACAGATATTGACGTAGCCGGTCGTTCCATTGCGAAGCCCCCCAATTCAACAAATGATACTCGTTTTCGCGATGATACAATTTGGTTTCAAAATCTGTTGAAGCGTACAAACCGCACTTTTTCAGTTTTGATGTTTGATTGATGATTTTAGGCGGTTTTTTGGCAAAGGTGTTAAAATACAGCGTATTCATATTGACAATACAATATTTTCCAATATGATAATCGGAAAACAGTTGTAACATTTTAACCCTATTATAATAATAAGGTAAGTGGGTCGAGAAATTGTAAACCGTTGCATCGGGATTGGTATCCAACAAAAGACGGCGCGTGAGCAATATGGTATCTTTCCATTTTTTGGAAGCATCGGTTTTAAAATCTTCGGGCAACACTCCCATAGCAGTTGATTCGGTGATTTTCGACAGTGTTAATGGTTTCAACAAAACCATGTCGTCGTTAGTTAGCAAAAAATCTTCGTATTCGCTGGTAAGAATGAAATGATGTACTTTCTCTTGTACGTTATAAAACGAAGGGAAAATATCGTGTCGAATGGGTTGCCACCGTACCACTTCAACATGGTCGGGATTGATCCAAGACGGAGCATCGCCCAAAAGGATGACTTTGTGCGGAAATTTTGCGTTTTTGGCGATAGAACGCAGGGTGATTCTCAATTCGTCAGAATCGGGAACATTTTTATAAGGTATGACAAACGGGGTAACGTTATTTTCCATGGTGATTTTTTATTAGAAAAAAAAAGGAAGGTGACGAAAGACACCTTCCGTAAGAAACAAACTAAGAGACACCTTCGGCAGGTGAACCCGATCAGGCTCCGGAACCGGAACCAGCAGGTTCAAGCAGGTCATCCACATCGCCGGTATAGATTTGGGCAGCAGGCGTAGCATATACAAAATTGAGCGTTGCGCCGTTTTGATCGGAAACTGCCTTGCCGGATGTCAAATTGATGTCATCGGCAAATTCGGCACCACGGTCGGCATCGCCCAAAAGGTGAAGCTCACCATTGTTGAGTTTCACAATAATCAGCAATTCCTGATTCATCAACGCATCCACAAAACCAAGCAGTTTTTTTCTCAATCCGGGATGGAAGGTTTCAAGATTTGCCAATAACGATTTACAACCGGAAGTTCCTTGCGTTTTGTAGGTCAATTCGCCCATGTCTTTTTCGGAATGAAATTTAAAAAATCTCTTACCCGTTTTCATGACAATTGAACCGTCCAAAGTAGCAAAGTCTTCAAAAGTTGTTCTGGTGGTTTTCAAAGAGGGGATGGTAGCGGCATCATCTTTCAATGCGTAATAAATGGTTTTTACACCGGACATTTTATTGGCACATAAAGAAGTGTCTTTCGTCAGATCTTCCATCGAAAGGGAACATGTTATAGGAGTACTCATTTTCTTATTATTTTAACGTGAAACATGAAATATTGATTTAAGCACCGGCTGCTGAAGCTGATGCAGAAGCTGATGCCGAAGCAGATGCTGAAGCAGAAGCAGAAGCAGAACCGGAAGCAGAATTTTCAGAGGCAACAGTTTCGGACGAAACCCACACTTCTTGATTGCAGGCAAAACCCAAACCTTCCCACCAATCCAACATAACATCGACACTATAATGATTGAGTTGTACGCTGGCATTAGAGAGGTTGCCTTCGCGTTTGGTGAGCCACAACAGGTTGTTTTGAACGGTGGCAAACATGTCGTCTGTGCCAACCATTGAAGGCAAACCAACCACTTTGTGTCCCGAAAAATCGATGACGGCATCAATTTGCGAATCGGATTGAATTTGATAGTAGCCTTTGGATCTTTTGGCTTCTTTGTAGGCGCGCACCCATTTTGGAGCCATGAAAATGACTACATCGGGGCGTTGTTGATACAACTCCGGAATGGCTTTATCAAAGGTTTCAATTTGATCGAAAATGGTGGCAGCAGCCAAAGCTCCAACACCCGAAATTTGTTGAATGGCATAATCGGCAGAAACACCTTGAACCAAAAGTTCTTTGATTCCGTCCATACAGTGCGAAGGTTGTGTACCGCCAACGGTTTTCTTGCCTTTGTAAACCATGCTGTTTTCGCGGTCGGCAGCAATTTGTTTGGCAAAATATTCTTCAAACAACCAACGTACAACGGGCCACTCTTTGATGGTGCGTGTTTCGTCTCCGGCTAAAAATCCCAAGTAAGAAGCCTCGATGTCGTGCGGTACGATAGAGGCGTTCAACTTCATTTCAGCAAGTCTGATTTCGTTGGGGAAAAACTCGATGGAGCTGATAGGATTGAAAGTTGTAGAGAAAGGTTGAATGACACTACCAAAAGAGTAGTTTGCCATACGATAGACCGTTTCTTCGACACGAAGATGACGGGCGTATTGTTCCAAGGTAACAGACGGTTGCACCATGGCACGAATTAACCGTTGTTTGTTTTGTCCCGAATTGAGGTAATAATTACCAAATTCGGTGATGATTTTTGAGATTGTGAGTGTACTTGACATTTCTAAATAGAATTTTGGATGGATTGATAAAACGGATCGGAATCGATGTAAGCATCAAACGTGTTTTCGTTTGCCTGTGTGTCGGCACCGTTGACGTTGGTCTTTGGAGCCGGAATGTCGGATACTTTGGCTTGCAAAGCATCTCGTTCTTGAGTAAGCGTTTGAATCGTATTAGTGGCTTTTACATGATCGTTTTTCAGGTTTTCATGTTCAGCTTTCAACGTATTCAACTCGCCCAGTGCGGTTTCTATTGCCGACAATTGCTCATCGGTAAAAGAAACATCCTTTTTGTCGAGCGCATCGCCGGTGAGAGCCAACAATGCAACAATGAACGGAAATTTTTTCATTTCTTTACGAGATTGGTTATTATTAAGGTTGAAAATTTCTTGAAACAAATTTTTAATGGTTTGAATCAAACCGCTGTCGGTCTCGGTGGCAATATTGTTTTCGTATCCTTTTGGCAGTTTCGGCAAATGAGATTCATTAAACATGGAAGCCGTTACCACCGCCACCGCCACCGATTTTTCGTTATAAATTTCATCAATAAAATTCATCTCTTTGGCTTGTTGTGCCGTGATCCATTTTCCGGTACCATTGTTGGCAGCCATCAATTGTTTGATTTCATCTTCGGTTTTACCGGTTTTATCGGTATAAATTTTCAATAAACGTGCATCGATGGTTTTGAGCGTTTCAATCGCACCGGATAACATCTTTTCGTTACCGGAAGCCCACGTGCTACATTGATGAATTAAAAAGAGTGCGTTTTGGCTCATGCTGACGGTATCGCCTGCCATGGCAATAACAGTGGCAGCACTGGCACAAAATCCGTTGATCACCACTTTGATTTTAGCTTGAGCATCGCGCAAAAGGTCGTAGATAGACAAAGCCTGATCCACCTCGCCACCCAGTGAGTTGATTTTGACGGTAATGTTTCCGGCTTTAATCGATTTTATCTTTTTAGAAATATTCTCAAAAGTGTTTTCTTTGTCATCATTCCACCAGTCTTCGCCAATGTATCCAAAAATTTCAATTTCGGCATCGGTTTCCGTGCTGTTGATGATGTTGATAAAGCTGCTGTTGTGTAGATTCATGATGATATTTATTCGTTATCAATAAAAACGAGGCAAAATTAAGTTGCAGAATAGGTTTCAAGTAGGACAAAAAGACGGTTAAGCCGTAGCAACATAAAGCGGTTGCGTGGTTTTGCGCGAAAAAACAATCCGATATTGGTGCGAACCATCGGGTAAGGGGTCGCCCACATGCGAATAGGAAAAATGAAGCGGCTCTTCTTTTGAACCCAACAACCAAGTGATACCATTGTTATCGGTGAGTTTGAGAATGTACATCATTGGCAGCATAGAGTTGAACAAAGCATCGTGTTTGTTTCGGGTGCCCACCTGATCAGCTTCTACATCCAATTGGTGGTATCCATCTTCAACAATATCTGACAGTTGAATGTTTCGACAGTCAAAGGCAGCAAACGAACATCCCGTCTTCGGAATGGCGTTTCGCTCTGTTAATGACAAAGTTGTAATTGATTGCAGGTCGTCAACAGGCAGAATTTGAAGCCGACAGAAACCTACCATAAAAGGGCATACATTGTTTTCGTTGATGTTTTCCATGATTTTTATACTTTAGATGAATTAGGGACAGATTGAACATTGATTTTTTGATAATTATTTTTTCGGTACACCAACAAATTTTTTATAAATTGATAGGTATCGCTTTCTTTATCAGCGAATTTACGTTGATAGTATTTTCTGATTCCCGAAAAATTTAATTCATCGGGCGAAAAAAAGTTTTCGGATAAAAACTCACGAATGGCAGCATCGCGCGGTATTCCTGCCACCACATACGCCAGCATGATTTTTTGGCAACCGTTGTTTAAAATTTCTCGATACAGATGGTCGGACAGGCGCACTTGATGCAAAGGAGCCATCTCCCATCCATAATGATAAAAGTCAAATTCGGTCAAACGAATGTAAACAGGAGTTAAACGTTGGTATCGTTTGGAGACCTTTGACGGCATCGTAACTTTGAATCGTTGCAGTGCACCGCTGATCAAATAGTATTTATCCGATTTTGTCAAATCAAAGGCATCGTTTTCCTTCGTAAAATTGTTTTCCAACCAACGCACCACAGCAGGATGTAACCTTATTAAGATACGATACATAATTATGGAAGTTGAATGAATTGATAGGAATAAGAAACGCCCATCGTGCGATGAATGACATCGTAACGCGGTGCTATGATGTGTCGTTTGTAATGCAATGCCGCCAACACATCAATTCCGGCTGTTTGAGACGGCGGATGATAGTTGACACCAAGTCCGAATGAAACAGCCCATTTAGGCGGTTGCACCACCGTCTTTGTAATAAGTGTGTTCTTTTGATAAATACAATATCGAAATGCAACCAAATCGACTGCATTTTGCGAAATCACCACATCGGTTTCCGCTTCAATGGTCGAATCGGAATAAGGCACCGTGTAGGTCTTTCGACTGAAATAATCGTTGATGACAGCAGCCGTATCGATGACAGCCGGAATAAAAACCGGTGTAATGACAGGCATCGGCGAAATGGATAACGAATCAACAGCAACAACAACAGGCTGTTGAACCAATATAGGCGTTGGTTGATAGACTGTATCGCCAACACGAATGGTATCAACAATGGTG